>JANJWY010000054.1 GCA_024709285.1 Erysipelotrichaceae bacterium | reverse complement strand
ATGAAATGGAAGCAGCTGAAGCTGGAAGTTGGAGAATATATGATGAGGAAAATCCTGTACCTGGATATTTTGAATTTGATTGGTTAAGCAGCCGTTTTCCCGATTTGTATCATGAATTTGCTATATCATCCGTTGGACTTGTAAGTAAATTACATACTTTAATTGATTTTTCAGATATGGATGTATTGGACGTTGGAGCTGGGACTGGAAGATCATCCATTGAATTGTCAAAGAAGGCTAAGAAAGTTTTTAGTACGGATGTATACAGTTCAGTGATCAATTTTGGGAAGAATGAAATTCAAAGATTAGGTATTGATAATATTGAATATACTTATGGTGATCGTGATAATCTTCCTTTCGCTGATAACACCTTTGATGCTGTGATTTTTTCATGGGCAGAACCCAGTCACAAAGAAGCATACCGTGTATTAAAGAATAATGGATATCTTGTTCAGATGGCTTCAATACCTGAAGCGCTATGTGGTGAGATAACAGACTATTTACATGGAACCAATAATAATGATGAGAGAATATTTTCGCCAAATTATCCTGATGAATTTGATCAAAAAGATAGTTCACTCTTTTCAGGTATTTCTCTTGCTGGTTTAGTAAATGTGCATAGATTCACCTATTTGTCAAAATATAAGTCATTTGAAGAACTGGCATCCATTGTCGGACGTCTTTATGGACCAAAGGCAAAAGAATATTTCACGACTCGCAAACAAGATACTTATTCATGGAGAAATGAAATACTAATCGGTCAAGTAAGGAAATAAAGTGCTAAGCTTAGATCTTTGAGTAAGTCTGATCATCTTAAGAATTCTGAATATTCAGATAAAAATAACTCATACTCATTCTTTTCGGTTATCCAGATAATTACATTGATTTCTTTACTGCCAAGACGTGAATAGGCTTCCAGGCGATGATTTCCATCATTCAATTCAAAGGCATCATCAACAAAATGAACAATCAGTGGTGGCATATCGTTGTCTGTTTTTATTGCGTTTTCTAGCTTTGCGACTTTCTCTTCAAACCATTCTGCATCTACTTTCCATTTCATATTTTCTTCAGGTCCGCAACACCGAGTAAACAGCGATAATGGCATTTTTATTGGTCCTAAAAAGTATCTTTCAAGCAATTTTAATCCGTCTGAAAATACTTTATTATTTCCATCAGATAGCAAATAGGAATGAACCCAATCTTCAAGTTTCTCCTTTTTGGCAAACTCTTGAGCGGAGGTAAACGTGCTTCTATACTCCATAATAAATATCTCCTTTTTGAATAACATCGGATCATCCAATTACAAACAAGCAAGTGTTGCTTATACGTGATGCTATTTCTGTGTCTGAATCTATGATTGTGCTGGAAACTTTAACAGCTTCCATACTTGCCTTAACCCAATTCTTGTAAATTATTATATATTGTTAGCAATAGATTTCATATATAATGGACATAGATATTTTTGCGATTGAGCATCTTGTTCAAAATGGTTTTCACATTGCATTCTACTCCCTAGCTGTGGTACGGTTTGAATTAGAACATCATTTCAGTTACTTAGGAAACGTTGAGGTGTGGGATAACTTCTTTTCCCACAAGGGTAAGCATATGAAAATAGTGACATTTAATATTCGTTGTGATTGTGGTGTGGATCAAGAGAATGATTTCGAATTCAGAAAACCTTTTATTCTGAAGAAACTGGCAGAAGAAAGTCCGGATATTATCTGTTTTCAAGAAGTGATGTCCCACATGGCGTTATGGTTGAATGACTCGCTGCCGGAGTATTGTATTGTCGGATGTGGACGGGATGAAAATCTTGATGGGGAACAAGTACCGATTGCATTTCGAAAAGAACGATTCTTTCTGATAGCGCTCAATCATTTCTGGCATTCCGAAACACCAAGTGTTCCGGGAAGTGTTTTTCCAGATCAGAGTGTTTTCCCACGACTTTGTACAGAGTGTTTTCTGATGGAGAGAGATAGCAGAAAGATCATTCGGGTAGTCAACACCCATCTCGATCATCTTAACTCAATCGTTAGACATAAGGAACTTGAACTTGTAATGAGAACTATTCATTCGGTGTCTATGTACAAGGAATATCTGACATTTCTGGCGGGAGACCTGAATGCAGTTCCTGAATCAGAAGAAATGACCGTAATGAAATCATATCCTGATTTTAGATGCCTTACCAACGGCATTGGCATTACATATCATGGTTATTTCCGCGATCATCTGAACTCAGAAAATGATTGGTCCGCTCAGATCGATTACATTTATGTTCGTGGTCAAGTCGAATTGAAATCAATAGAAAAGTGGACGGATGTACACAATGGTGTGTATTTGTCTGACCATTATCCGGTGTCGGTGATTGTGGAGAAAAAGTTTGATGTATAAAGTATCAATGATTACTAAAGGAGGATCAACATGTCAAAAGTAGCTATCGTCTATTGTGAAAGTTATGAATACAGTGAAGTAAAAAAGGCTGTCGAAAGAGGATTTGACTTGCTTGGTGGCTTTTCGATGTTTGTCCGACCAAACGAGAAGATTCTGATTAAACCGAATTGGCTGTCCGCAGATCCTCCGGAGAAATGTGTTACAACACATCCGGTTGTGTTCAGGGCTGTATCGGAAGTGCTTCAAGGTGCGGGGGCGAAACTCTCATACGGCGACTCTCCGGCTTTTCAAAGTCCTGAAACAGCTGCGAAACGGACAGGGATATCAATTATCGCCGAAGAACTTCATATACCTCTGGCAGATTTTAAGTCGGGGAAAGAAGTCCATTTTACGGAGGGCTATCAAAATAAGAAATTTATCATCGCTAACGCCGTCTTGGAAAGTGATGGAGTTATCAGTCTGCCAAAGATGAAGACACATGGCTTTCAACGGGTTACCGGTGCGATAAAAAATCAATTTGGATGCATACCCGGTGCGCTCAAAGGTGAGTTTCACGTCAAAGTACCGGATGCGCATGAATTTGCCAGAATGCTGGTAGACCTGAATGCCTGTATTCATCCAAGACTATATGTCATGGATGGTATTTATGCGATGGAAGGGAATGGTCCTAAGGGAGGCACCCCGAAGAAGATGAATGTGCTTCTGTTTTCCACCGATCCGGTTGCTCTTGATGCTACACAGTGCAGACTCATGAATCTCGATCCTGCCTTGGTTCTAACGAATGTAGCCGGAATGGAAATGGGAGCAGGAACCTATCTGGAAAAAGATATTGAAATTCTGGGGGATTC
>JANJWY010000208.1 GCA_024709285.1 Erysipelotrichaceae bacterium | reverse complement strand
CGGCCGTACCCACGGCGTGCATGCGGATATCAGCAGTTTCGGGTTGAAGTTTGCGTTGTGGTTTGATGAAATCAACCGTCAGATCGAACGTTTTCAACAGGCAAGCAAGGAAATTGAGGTCGGTAAGATCAGCGGAGCGGTAGGGACGTTTGCTCATACCTCCCCGCAATTACAGGATTTCGTATGTGAGAAACTAGGACTGACATCATCGAACATGTCAACGCAGACATTGCAACGAGATCGTCATGCACACTATATCTCGGTATTGGCTTTGATCGCTTCGACCTTAGAGAAAATCGGGGTGGAGTTGCGACATTTGCAACGTACGGAAGTGCGTGAAGTTGAAGAAGGATTTGCGAAGGGTCAAAAAGGATCTTCGGCGATGCCGCACAAGCGCAATCCGATATCTTCGGAGAATATTGCGGGTTGTGCACGCATCATCCGCGGTTACATGATTGCTTCTTTTGAGAACATTCCGCTTTGGCATGAGCGCGATATTTCGCATAGCAGTGCAGAACGCATCTTATTTCCGGATGCGACCATTCTGTTGGACTATATGTTGGATCGGTCCAACCGGATTCTGTCGAATTTGGTTGTGTTTGAGGATCGCATGTTATCGAACATTTATCTGACGCATGGTGTGATTTTTGCTCAGCGCGTGATGACGATATTGATTGATCAACAGGGTTGGACGCGTGAAGCTGCGTATGACCGGGTTCAGCCATTAGCGATGAAAGCTTGGCAAGAGCAGTCAGATTTCAGAAAATTGCTTGAACAAGAAGAACTGCTCACCCCATCACAAATCAGTGAAGCTTTTGATTTGAACTTCCATTTGGCTTATATCGATGAGATTTTCATTCGTGTGGGCATACAATAACTGCTAATTCGCAGTTTTTTTACTTTTTTGAAACTTTATGCGTCCGATAGGACTCGGTAGTAGTGAGGATGGTACGATGACGTTAACGAAGGAAGACCGTTTTGAAGATTTGTTTCGAAGAAATTATGACGGTTTAAGCCGGTTTGTCTTATTTAAAGTTCACAGTGTCAGCGATGCTGAGGATATTGTGTCCAATGTATTTATGAACTTTTATAAACATACGGTTAAGAAGAATCGTTGGGTAGATTCTGAAGAAGCATATCTTGTGGAAATGGCGAAAAATGAAATCAAGCGGTATTATCGCAACCGCCGTCAAGCCCCGATTTCGTTGAATGATGGTGATTGGGATGGTTTGGCGAACATTGCGGATGAGCACGATGCTGTAGCGTCGATGTTTGATCGGATGACGGTAGACAGGATCTGGCAGGCGGTTTCTCAATTGGATGAAACGGCAAAGATGATCTTAACGGCGAAATTCCGGTTGGATATGACGTTTAAAGACATTGCAATTGAGCTCAACAGTAATGAAAATTCCGTGAAGACAAAGTACTATCGAAGCATCGAGGCCTTAAGGCACTTGCTAAAGGAGGAATTATGAGTAATTTAAAACGCACGTTTGAAAGAAAGACGTTTGTAAAGGAAGATGTATTATCCGAAATCGTCGAAAGTAATCGCAGCCGCAAATTTAACTTCGGTTGGTTATTCGCTATGGGATTGGCTTTGGTTCTGTTTGTATCCGGATTACAGTGGGTCAACACCTCCGCATCCTACATTGCGGTGGATATCAATCCAAGTATCATATTGACAACCAATCCATGGGAAAAGGTAGTTGAAGTTGAGGCGTTGAATGAAGATGCCGAAACTTTGCTTGTTGATTTAGTGCTGATTGGTTTACAAGCGGATGAAGCGATTGAACTGATCATTGCCGAAGCAACGGAAATGGGTTATATCGATTTGTTGGCTGAAGGCGAAGTTGCGATGGTAACGGCGTATAACAGAGACAGAGTGGACGAAAAGTTAAGCGAGAAGATTCGTGATCGCGTTCAAGACCGTTTGGAAAAACGTGAAATGGCCGTCAATGTTGTCGGACATGAGGCTGTAGCCGAGCAGAAAGAGTTGGCCAATGAACTTGGCGTGACCTTAGGCAAAGTCCTGTTTGTTCAGAAGATGATGGAAAAATATCCGGAGTTGGGCGGAGATGAACTTTATACGATGTCGATTAAGGACATTATGATCAAGATCAAAGATCTTCGTGGCAATGGACCGGACAAAGCAGCGTTGGCAGAAAAGAAAGAACTGTTGAAACTGCGTGCGGAAAATACGATTCAAGAACGTGCTCAAGAAATGGTTCAGGAATTCCGTGAGGAAAATCCGGGAACTGAGTTGACGGATGAGGAGATCATTCGTGAGGAAGTCCAAGAGCGTATTGAAGAAATCAGACAAAACCGTAAGGGGAGATAGAGTATATTGGAGGTTTCGACCTCCTTTTTTATTGCTTTCTTGTTTTTCTTCTGTAATTTTGATATGTTTAACAAGAGGTGAATGTCATGAAAATCATAGAAACCAAGCGCTGTACCTTACGTCCATGGCGATTGTCGGACGTAGAGGATATGTATGAATATGCCAAACTGCCCAATGTCGGACCGGCGGCCGGCTGG
>JANJWY010000203.1 GCA_024709285.1 Erysipelotrichaceae bacterium | reverse complement strand
AATCATCGATTGGCCCTATGAAACGGAGAGTAACTGATGAAAATCTGTATCGTTGGCGGTGTGGCCGGTGGAGCCGGTGTTGCGGCGCGTTTACGACGTCATGATGAAAACAATACGATCATCATGTTTGAAAAAGGAGAGCATATCTCCTATGCCAACTGTGGATTGCCATATTATATCGGAGATGTGATCACGGATGAAGAAGAATTGTATCTTCAGACACCGGAAGGCTTTTATGACCGTTTTAACGTCGATGTACGCGTTTTAAATGAGATTGTCAGTGTTGATACTCAAAACAAGCAATTGCTCGTCAGAAACGTTGTAAACGGCCAACAATACCGGGAGACATATGATGTCCTGGTGTTATCACCGGGAGCAAAACCCATGGTATTTCCTTTGCCGGGCATCGATCTTCCGCATATTTTCACATTGCGAAATGTTCGCGATACACTGACAATCAAGAGTTTCATCAAGAAAAACCGGGTCAAAAGAGCTGTTGTCATCGGCGGTGGCTATATTGGTCTGGAAATGGCCGAAAACCTGCATAAGCTCAACATTCAGACGTCGATCGTGGAAGCGGCTTCTCATGTCGTTAATACCTTGGATGATGATATGGCTTCAATTTTGCATAATCACATCCGTGAAAAGGGTGTCAGTTTGTATCTAAACAGTAAAGCAGTTGCTTTTAACGAACATCATGTCGTTCTTCATACCGGCCAACAGTTACCGACTGATTTAGTACTGCTAAGCATCGGAGTTGCACCGGAAACCGGGTTTTTAGCCGATAGCGGTATCGCTTTGGGTTCCCGAAAAGAAATTTTAACAGATGCCCAAGGAAAAACCAACATTGCCGATGTCTATGCGCTGGGCGATGCAGCTGCGGTAAAACACATTGTCTCAGGTGCATCGACGATCATTCCACTGGCATCTCCGGCCAATAAACAGGCACGGATCATAGCGGATGTCATCGCTGGGAAAAATGTGGCCTATATGGGATCACAGGGAACGGCGATTGCTCAGGTATTTGATAAAGTCGTTGCTGTGACCGGTGAAAATGAACGCTCTCTGCAAATGCAAAACCGTCCTTATCTGACTTCGGTATCCGTTAATAATCATCATGCATCCTATTATCCCGGTGCAGAGCGTCTGATCATCAAGTGCTATTTCACTCCGAATGAAGGAGTACTGCTGGGGGCGCAGATCGTCGGATCACAAGGTGTAGATAAACGAATCGACTCTTTGGCCATTGCCATCCGATATGGCATGAAAGTAACCGATTTGCAGGATTTTGAACTTGCCTATGCACCTCCGTTTGGTTCAGCCAAAGATCCGGTCAATATGGCCGGATATGTAGCTCAAAATGTTTTAACAGGTAAAACAAGACAGATCTTGCCTATACAACTCATGCATTCTCAAGCTGTCAAACTTGATGTCAGGGATCACGATGAGGTACAAGAGGGCACGATGGCAGATTCAGTTCACATATCGTTACCTCAGTTAAGAAAGCGGATGCATGAACTTGACAAAAACCTGACTTACATTATTTATTGTGCCGTAGGTTTACGAGGTTATCTTGCGGAGCAGATTCTTCGACTAAACGGTTATGATGTATATAATGCTGCCGGAGGATATTATTTTTACCAGGAATATTTAAACTCATATACAAACAAATAGCGCTAAGCGCTATTTTTTAATACAAAGTCATGTAAATCCCTTACCGTTTCAAAATAATGATCAGCTTCAGATTTGAAATAGTCTTGAATTTGTTTGCTTTCAATGGACCACCCAGCTGCACCAAAAGGAATTTGAACTTGCTTTGACATGATCAGTCCCAGTTTCATATCATCGATCATAAGACATTGTGAGGGCTGAAGCTTGAATTTCTGTAAGATATGCTCACATGGGCCTGCCTGAGGTTTGCGTAAATGTTCCGGTTGATCCCAGCCGAAGATTATATCCGGCTCGAAACCGAAGTGATGCATGTAATCACGACGGATTTCCTTGCTCTCGGAATGAGAGACGACCGCGATGATTCCATCTTTCAGTTTGAATTCACGAATCAGATCGTCGATGTTCGGATACAACGTAGGTATTGAGGAAAAAGTGTGCTTTTTCCAAATTGCATATTCAATCTTCAGCTCAGTTTCATCAAACAAATATATATCTGTACACATATTCATGAATCCGGGATCGAAACAGTAGGAAGTATATTGACCAAAGGTTGGCGGAGTTAAGTGCGGACGCAAAATACGCATCGTTTCCAAGAAAGCGGGATAATGAATCGTCTTACTGCTTTGCACAACGGTATCATCGTGATCAAGGATCAAACATCGTATTTCCATATCGGACCTCACTGTTAACACAATTTTATCACAAAAGTGCGAAAATAATTGTGCTATAATACTAGCGGAGGTCTGATTATGAAAGTTTGTTTGACAGCAGGGGGTACCGGCGGACACATATTTCCGGCTATTGCATTGGCGGATGCATGTAAGGCGGCATCGATGGATGTCTTTTTTATCGGTAACAAAGATAAAATGGAAGCATTGGAGGTTCCTAAAGCAGGATACACTTTTTTCGCAATAGAAAACAAAGGATACAGAGGCAGTCTGATTGCTAAAATCGGTGTTCTTTTTGGGCAGTTTGGCGCGATTATTTCTGCCCATAAAATCATAAAAAGAGAGAAACCGGATTTAGTCATTGGATTTGGCGGTTATGTTACCGTTCCGGTCGTACTTGCCGCCAAAATAAATAATGTCAAAGTATTGCTTCACGAACAAAATGCCATTGCCGGAAAGGCAAATATCTTTTTAAGCCGTTTCGCCGATGGGATTGCAGTCAGTTATCCGGAATCTTTACATCAATTCAAAAATAAGGATGTACGTCTGATCGGAAATCCAAGAGCGACCGTAGCTTTGAATACGACGGGTGACGGTACTCAGATTGAAACATTGGGACTGAACCCGAAAAAGAAAACAGCATTGATCGTCATGGGATCGCAAGGATCGGAAAGTGTCAATGAAATTCTGAAAAAGTTTATCGGTATCGCAGCTTCGAGTGAGCATCAGTACATCATAGCTACCGGCAGAAAACATTTTGAAGAATTTACAGAACATCTGACCGTGCCTGAAAATGTTAAAATCGTGGATTTTGTCGATCAAATCAGACTTTTGACAGAAATCGACTTACTTATTGCCCGTGGCGGTGCAACTTCGGCGGCGGAGATGCTGGCGAAAGGGGTGGCATCTGTCATCATTCCTTCGCCGTATGTTCCCAATAATCATCAGTTGCATAATGCTTTGGCCCTATCGGATAAAAAGGCAAGCATCTGTATCGAAGAGAAAGATCTGACTGAACAGGGTTTACTGAAAGTGGCCGATGAGCTGTTAAGCAATGATACATTACGTCTCAGCATGGCTGCAGCTGCTAAAACGCTGGGGTTGCCGGATGCTTTGTACAGAATGGCTGAATGGGTGAAGGAAATTGATTAACATGGGGCAATTGACTGAGCAACTGGAAATATATGGCCAGGTAGAGGTTGGAAGCAGTTTTAAGGACATGACGACATTTCGGATTGGAGGCAGGGTTGATTTTGTCAGTTATCCGCGAAATATGTTTACTTTGTCTCAGCTGATCGGATTTTTAAAGAAAAATGAAATCCCGTATAAGATTCTTGGGAAAGGTTCGAATCTGCTGTGCAGTGATGATGATTATCATGGTGTCATCATTCGACTGGATCGCACGATGAATCACTGGTATTTCGATAACAATAAATTGATTGCTGAGGCGGGTAGTTCTATCATTGCTCTAAGTGTATTTGCTGCACGCAACGGACTTTCGGGATTGGAGTGGGCCAGCGGCATTCCTGCGACCGTCGGCGGCTGTGTTTTCAATAATGCCGGAGCATATAAATCATCGATGATTGATAATGTCAGCCGGGTACTGATATTGGATGACGACAGTTTCCGTTGGATTTCAAATGAACAGTGTGAATTTGCTTATCGTACATCCGTTTTTCATCATAATCGGGATTGGATCATTTTGGCAGTTGAACTTGATTTAACTGCTAAAGATGAGAGTGAAATCCGTCAGATGATGGATGAGCGCAAAAAACGGCGACTTGAGAGTCAGCCTTTGGAATTTCCAAGTGCCGGAAGCATATTCAGAAACCCGGATTCACAAAATGCCTGGTCGCTGATTGATGAAGCCGGATTGCGAGGATTATCGTATGGCGGAGCGCAGATTTCAGTGAAGCACTGTAACTTCATCATCAACCTGCAAGATGCCAGTGCACAGGATGTTAAAAGCCTCATTGATTTGACAGTGACTAAAGTCAGAGAAAAGTGTGGCATTACCTTATTGACAGAAGTGGAGATGTTTAATTGGAGCCCTATGAAAATACCGCATCCATCAAAGCGGTAACACAAGCTATCAAAGAGAAAAAATTACGCCAGCGTCAGCGGTTAATCAAAATTTACACCCGACGATTGTTTTTTCTTGTTTTGATCGTTGTAACAGGAATCAGCGCTTACTGGCTTGACAAATCAGATCTTTTCCGCGTAAAATCCATCAGTGTTTCTGGCAACATTCACATAAGTGATGAAGAAATCATCGCTTTAAGTGAGATCGTTCCCGGAGATCGAATGTGGCTGTTAACGAAAGGCTCTGTCATCAAAAAAGTTTCTGATTCCCCATGGATAAAGGATATTCGTATCACAAAACTTCAGAATATTGTCTCTATTGAAGTAACCGAACATCGGATATTGGGATATAAAGTCACGGATAAGATTGCATTATTGCTTCAGTCGGGAGATTTTATTGTGCTAAAGGAAAGTCAGTTGGATTGGATAGCGACACATGCGCTTATCAGTGGATTTGATGATGAACAACTGTTGAAAAAACTGGTTGATTCATTTTCTTTGGTAGATGACAGTATCATGATGTTTATTTCTGAAATCCATCAGAGTTCGATTTCATATGATGATTCGCTCATCCGTCTGATCATGTCGGATGGCAATCAGATTTATACGGATTTTGAAGGTCTGGATTTGATCAATGAGTACAAACTCATTGTCAATCAGATCAATCCTGCAAACAAATGCATATACTTTGATGCCTTGCATCGGGCTTATAGCAGCCGTCCGTGTGAAGGCGAATAAATCATGTACTTTGACGAACAAAGAATATCTGTTATAATAACTCTGCAACTTAAGGAGGATTCTTATGGGAATTGAAAGAAGTACGAGCCTTGGAAATATAAATATTTCCGAAGAGGCCATCGCTACTTTGGCCGGTGGCGTTGTTTCCGAATGCTATGGCGTCGTCGGTATGGCATCTCAAAAAGTACTTAAAGACGGATTGGCCGAATTACTTAAAAAAGAAAATTATTCACGCGGTGTCGTTGTACGCAAAACTGAGTCGGGTTATGAACTCGATCTTTATATCGTTATCAGTTTTGGCGTCAAAATCACGGAAGTCGTCGCTGAAGTTCAAAAGAAAGTGAAATACATGCTTGAAAAAACCTTGGAACAGGATTTTGATAAGATCAATATCTTTGTTCAAGGTGTGAAAGTTATCGGTTGATAGGTGAACTATGAATACATTAACAGGCAAACAGTTTAAGCTGATGCTTGATAGCGGTGCGAACCATTTGTCCAACCGCCATCATGAGATCGATGCCTTAAACGTATTCCCGGTGCCGGATGGCGATACGGGAACCAACATGCATCTGACATTTTCTGCTGGCGTAAAAGACGTTTTGGCAGCACATAACGAACATTTGGGCGACATAGCTAAGATTTTATCCAAAGGATTGTTGATGGGAGCCCGGGGAAATTCCGGTGTTATCCTGTCACAGATTTTCCGGGGATTTTTTCAAAGCGTTGAAACACACAACGAAATCAATGCCAAGCAAATGTCTTCTGCATTTATTCGTGGCAGTGAAGTTGCGTACAAAGCGGTCATGCGTCCGGTTGAAGGAACGATTCTGACCGTATTGCGTGAAAGTGCAGCCAATGCCGCTAAATATGTAGATAAAAAACCGGATACATCGATCATCGAATTTATTGATGTATTGATCAAAGAGGCCCATATTTCTTTACAGAATACACCAGAACTTCTGCCCGTTCTTAAAGAAGTCGGTGTCGTTGACAGCGGCGGGGCAGGGCTGGTCGTTATTTTCGAAGGTTTCCGTTATGCTTTAGCCGGAAAACCGGTAGAAGCTATGGCCAACATCGATACCCATGCCAGCGCTCAGCTGGATTTGGCAAATGAAGAATTTGGGTACTGCACAGAATTTATTCTGCGGTTGGAACACGAGAAAATGGATTATTTCTCAGAAGATAAATTGAAACGCGATTTGGCACGTATGGGTGATTCGATCGTGGTTGTTCAAGACGAAGATCTCGTTAAAGTACATATTCATACATTGACACCGGGCGATGCGTTAAATCTTGCACAGCGTTTCGGTGAGTTCGTTAAGCTGAAGATCGAAAACATGCAAGAACAGCATGCCGCGATCCTTGAGCATTCTCACAGTCACGGAATTGAAAAACCCCGCAAGAAGTTCGGCATTGTTGCGGTTGGTGCCGGTGACGGTATCAAGACGATGTTTGAAGATTTACGTGCGGATGTTGTCATTAACGGCGGTCAGACAATGAACCCGTCCACAGAGGATTTTGTTGCGGCCATCCGTTCGATCAATGCCGAGCATATCATCGTTCTGCCCAATAACTCCAATATCATTTTGGCAGCTCAGCAGGCTGAATCGATTTGTGAAGATCTGAATGTCCATGTTTTGATTTCGAAAACGATTCCGCAAGGATTGAGTGCTTGCATCATGTTTAATCCGGAAGTGGATATTGACAGTAATCTTGAGGAAATGAATGCGGCCATCGCCCATGTGAAAACCGGGCAGGTGACCTATGCCATTAAGGACACGACGATAGATGGTAAAGAAATTAAAGCCAATGATTATATGGGTATCGTTGAAAAGCATATCGTGGTAAGTATTCCGGATAAAATTGAAGCGGCGTGTCGGATGCTTGACCATTTGATGAATAACGATGCAGAAATCGTCACAGTCATCACCGGAGAAGATGCTACGGATGAAGAAACAGCTTTGGTCACTGCATATTTGAAAGAGAACTTTAAAGCCGAAGTCGAGGTACACAAAGGCAATCAACCTGTGTATTCCTTTATCTTCGGAGTTGAATAAAAGGGCATTTGCCCTTTTTTCGCAAGGGGAGTTATGAAGAAGAGTGATTTGACGGCAAGACAATGGGAAATACTTGAACTGTATGATATAAGCAATGCGTTAGAGTGTTTGCGTTTATATCCTTTTCGTTATGAGGTGATTCAACAGACGGATGAATCACAGCTTCTGCTTAATTCGAATGTAACACTGGAAGGAACGATTACTTCTGCTGTGTCAACCGTCCGTTATCAACGCAATCGCAGTGTAACGCGGTTTACCATGTGCACAGAACACGATTGTTATACAATCTCAATATTTAACCGACCCTGGCTAAAAACCCCGCCAGATGGCCTTGTGACGGTTATCGGCCGATATGAAGGCAAAGGAAAAATCACGGCTTCGAATATTTATTTCAAACCGCTGGCTCAGCTGATAGGCGTATATCCTGTGTATCCGCTCAAAGAAGGAATAAAACAAGGGGATATCCGAAAAATAATGCAACGGGTCATTTTGAAAAACTTCGAGTCGATCGAAGATGAAGTTCCGGAATCCTTACGTAACAAATACCGTCTTCTTCATCGGAAAGACGCTCTGAAAAAACTGCATTTGCCATTGAGTCTGCAGGATGTCAGTGAAGCAGGAAGATCTTTGAAATATGAGGAGTTTCTGCGCTTTCAAATGTCCTTATTGCTTAAAAGCAGAAGTTTTCAGGTAGGATACAAAGCACCGAAAATATTCGATATGTCTTTGATCGAAGATTTTATCCAACATCTGCCATTCTCTTTGACTGCAGATCAGCTGATTGCCATTCATGAAATTCTGGATGATTTGCGATTGCCGAAACCAATGATGCGACTGTTACAAGGGGATGTCGGCAGCGGGAAAACAATCGTTGGCGCAATGGCTATGTTTGCTGCTGTCAATGCCGGATATCAGTCAGCCATGATGGCACCGACGGAAATCTTGGTCAATCAGCACGTAATGTCGCTTAGAAAATTTTTCAGTACCACAAGTCTGCGTATTGAAGGTCTG
>JANJWY010000199.1 GCA_024709285.1 Erysipelotrichaceae bacterium | reverse complement strand
AATGACATGCTTACCGGCGAACAGGGCTTTTTTTGTCTGTGGATAATGAAGCGAATTGGGCGAGGCGATATAAACGATGTCAACATCTCCATCCGCAATGACTTCACCGATATCTGAATATGTTTTTTCTCCACCAAACTTAATATTCATCGCTTCTGCTTTTGCTATGCTTCGCGAACAAGTACCTAAAAAGCGGATCTGTCGGGTTTGAAGTGCTGCGGATATAAACATTTCTGTGATCCAGCTGGTACCGATGACGACCAGATTCATACATTCACCTCTTTTTTTCTTTTCAATGTCAGGTAAGTGATGCTTGTCACACTTCCCATGCTGTCAATCAGTACATCCATCAGCGACCCTGCTCTACCATCAACGAAAAGCTGATGAATCTCATCACTGATTGCATAACCGACGCAAAGCAATATGGACATATATACTTTTTGGGAAAGTTCGATCTGATATGTGTCCAATGCCCGAAAAATGAATATCCCAAGGATCAGAAAAGAGATGAAATGAGCGGTTTTTCGGATGAATAAGGATAATGTTTCTGCCGATATTCCCATGGGTATCAGCACGTCAAAGAACGGTTTAAAAAGCGATGTGCTCAGACTGGCTGATTCGCTGCCGCTTTGTCCGGAAAGAAAAAAGATCACTGCCATCCATAGAAAAGCCAGCGCCCAACGCTGGCGTCGCTTATTCATAATAACCACCCTTCTCAACTGTCAGACTTTCTAGCTTTCTGTCACTGACAATGACACAGACATAACCAGGATCGACGTCGATCATTTGCATAGAATTTGGATCGAACAGCACTTCTTCGAACATGGTTAAAGGATTATCGGTCAGTTTGGTCATAGCTTCCCGTAATGTCCATTGTTCGAAAGGATTATCACTGAGTTGAAGCCGGGCAACGATGCCCGGGTGTAACTCCCGGATTTTCTCAATATCTATACCTATCGGCTGGTCACTGATCGCACAAACCAGGTATTTTCCGCTGTGTGAAGAAGAAACATATTTTCTGTTTGACGGCAGATATGGTTTTCCTTGAGTGCTTATAGCCAGTTTTTCTTCAATTCCCATTTTCTTCAGCAGCCGACTCAGAGCTGCCCTGCCTAATCCGCTATGATTGACTTCCTCATTGATCTTAAAAATCGTGCATGTGATCATAGAGATACCTCCTTGTTTCGGGGTCAAGTGTACTATTAGGTTATCACAAATCCCGTGGTCTGAAAAGAAATGAGGTTTGATTTAGTCAAATAATTGATCCAGGACTTCTTGATTGAATATTTTGACCAGGTTGCCGTCAAACTGAGTATCTGAACAGCGAATCAGTTCAGCTTTGATTTTCTCTTTATTCGAAGCTTTTCGATGTGGCTGGTCATTGCTCATGACATCGACTGCTTCAGCTATGGATAGAATACGGGCTCCGATGGGAATCTGATCACCTTTAAGTCCGCGCGGATAACCGGTGCCATCCACTTTTTCATGGTGATCATAAACGATTTGTGCGACATTGATATATTCGGCGGTCGTAGATAAAATCCGAAATCCGGTCTCCGTATGACGTTGCATTTGAATGCGTTCAAGATCATTGAGAACTCCGGGTTTTTCCAATATACGCTCTTCGATCGCGATTTTTCCGATATCGTGAAGTTGAGCTGCGAGTTTGAGTTCGACGATTTGATCGCGTTCAAATCCCAGTGCGGTGGCAAACAGTTCGCAAATATGACTGACGTTGAGGATATGGGCTTCTTCGCGCGGGCTGCGACTGAACAATGACTGAAGCATGACTTTGATCGTGTGATTACGGCTGGTCGAACTGTCTGTGATTTTGTTTTGATACATTCTGTCTTCTGCAGCCTGAAGAACTTTATAAATGGATTGATTTGGATCAGTTTTTGTGGCCTGACCAAAAGCTATCGACACGGGCAGTCCCATGATGATGGAGGCAGCCGCATTTTTACGCATACGGGCAATGACTTTATCGGCCTCTTCTTCAGTTACGCCGGGCAGTAAAATAGCAAACTCATCGCCTCCGGTACGAGCGATGATTTCATCATTACGACAGCTGTTTTTAATGGCGAGTGCTGCACTTTGAATAAGCTGATCGCCGGTCGGATGGCCAAATCCGTCGTTGATGACTTTTAATCCATTGACATCACCGACGACCAGGGTGATCGGTAAATTTCTCGGCATGTCCAGACGCCGGATTTCTTCTTCAAAAAAGCGTCGGTTATACAATCCGGTCAATCCGTCGTGATAGCTGAGATATTCGATTTCACGCTCTTTGGCTAATCGGGAAGTAACGTCTCTAAACACCAAAACGACCCCTTCAATGGAATTCTGATTGACTAGCGGAGATGCATTGGTTTCTGCTTCCAATGACTTACCTTGTCGGGTAACCATGGTTATCTGTTGCTGAGTGCTCTGGACTTTCCGGTTTTTCAAGCATTGCGTGACCGGAGATTCCACGGCCTCTTTGGTCAATGTGGATAAAAATGACAGTTGTTCATCGAAACTCTGCCCGACAATGCCGGCATCCAGCTCTAATATTTGGGCGGCCATGGGATTAATAAAGTCGATTTTCCCGTCCTTATCCACAGTGATGACCCCATCTCCGATACTGCGAAGCACGGCAGAGAGTTTATCTTGGGCAATTTGGCGGATGCGATTGTTCTCGACGCGTTCGCTGATGTCGATAATCAATCCTTCAATGGCGATGACTCGGTCTTGATGATCATAAACGCCGCGTCCTTGCTCCCAAACCCATTTGGTCTTCCCGTCTTTGGTTTGAATTTCATATTCCATTTCAATGGTTTCATGTCGGCCGAGCCGTACCTGCCAGTTCGTCCATATTTCTTCCCGGTAAGGTTTGAGGATGATATCGTTGTAGCTGATCAAGGTGTTATGTAGCAGCTGCTCCCGGGTATACCCCGTCAATCGCAGACAGCCATCGGATACATACTGCATCGTCCAGTTTCTGTCATTTCTGCACCGATAGGCCATGCCTGGCAGATTAGCGAGAAGTGCAGACATGCGTTGCTCACTTTCACTGATGTAAGCACTCAGTTTCTGTTCATTCTTTAATGTCTGGGTGTAGTACATAAAGAAAATGCTCGCAATGACGATGCTGATAATGGATACGAAAATAAGCAATCGGTTTTGAAACAGCATGGCTGAAATTTCACTTTCAGTCATGGCTAAAAACGGCGTTATGGCAACGCGGATTTGTTGAATGAAAATGGAAAGGTTCAGGTATAGTTTCATAAACGTCACCTATTTCAATATAAGCATAATTAATGTGGCATGGTTTGTCAACAAAAGCCTCCTGGCGATAAAAAAACAGGAGAATATCCTGTTTAAACGGGTTTTTCGGCTACATTTATGAGAGTTCCCAAACCGCTGATCGACACTTCGACGACATCCCCTTTTTCAATTTTTCCGATTCCGGCGGGAGATCCGGTAACGATGACATCGCCGGGCATCAGAGTCATGATGGAAGATATATATTCGATGAGTTCTTCTACACTGAAGAGCATCGATGATATCGGACTGTTCTGCTTTATTTCACCGTTGAGTCTGGTAGTGATGACAGCCGTATTTAAGTCAAGTTCGGTTTCAATCCATGTACTCACGGGCAGAAATGTGTCAAAGGCCTTACAGGCAGTCCATTGACCGTCTTTGGGCTGTAAGTCGCGGGCGGTCACATCATTGACGACGATGTATCCCAAAATGACATCATGCACATCCTCTTTTTTGACGTTTTTGCATTGCACAGAAATAACGACACCCAACTCTCCTTCATATTCGACTTGTTTCGATTGAGGCGGAAGGATGATTTTTCCGCCATTTATCAGAATTGCGGAGTTAGGTTTCATGAAAATGATCGGTTGTGCCGGGCGTGTTTTTTCAAATCCCATTTCCTGTGCATGCTTGGCATAATTAAGTCCGACCAATATGATTTTGCTTGGTTCTATGGGGACCAGTAACTTGACTTCTTCTTGCGGCAGCGGAAAGGTAGGACCTTCAACCTCCGGATAAACAAATCCGTCTATGAGTTTCCCTTTTCTAACCACACCTTCATATTCATATCGAATGAGTTTCATATAGTCACTCCTCTTCTCTATTGTCTCTTGAAAAGCATGTGGATATCAATCATTTTCAATGGAAATTCCGATTTTTATCAAAATTAACAGACTTCTTAAATGAACATATGTTTATTTATGGTCACAATCATCAACTTTTATTCATTGTCTGCACTTTTTCAAGTCCATTCTCATAATCACTTCATTTTTCCCTATACGCCCGACATTCTCAAATCCAAGTTTCATATAAAAATCTTTACTGCCGTTATGCTGAAATCTCCCGTCTCGATTTGCGAAGTCAAACGGAAAAGCTTCAATGACATCAACTTTGCTCTCAATCATAGTTTTTATCGCTTCTTCTACGACTTTTCGGCCATATCCCAGTTTCCGGTAATCTTTATCGACAAATATGCAGCTGATTCGCCAAACGTTATCTGAGTCCGACAGGAAATGACCGATCATTCGGTTGCGATTGAATCTTGTCAGCATTTCTTGGGGTCCAAACTGGCACCATGCTACAGGAATATCATCATGATAGTAAAGGCCGCCGGTGAAGGGATAATTTTCAAGTTTGTCCTTGTGAAATTGCTTTCTGCCCTCTCTATTCAGTTTTGAGTACTCACTGGCAGAAGCAAGATAAAAACTGCACCAGCAGCAGCCACGTACGCCCCTGTGCATTTCAAACAGTTTTTCAAAAACATTCCAGTTCTCTTTGGTGAGCAGTTCAAATCGTTCGATGATTATCACCCCGCTTTCTGGTTTATTTAAAAATGGGTACTTACTCAAGTACCCATGATAAATCAATCATTATCCCCGATACGGGTTGCGCTTTTTCTCTTGGAAATATAAGTATGCAAATAT
>JANJWY010000176.1 GCA_024709285.1 Erysipelotrichaceae bacterium | reverse complement strand
GATTTCACGGCACTTCGCATTCCTATGTCACCCAACGGGCCAGAACGATTTTAGGCGAAGAGAAAAGCAGACGCCTGATCTGCTGTCACTTGGGGAATGGCGGTTCTTTGTCCGCCGTATTGGATGGACATTGCATCAATACTTCCATGGGATTTACACCGTTAGCCGGTATCATGATGGGTACTCGCTCAGGCGATATCGATCCTTCCATCATGGCTTATCTTGCTCAGAAAGAAGGTTTGAGCGTTGCTCAAATCACGGATATCTGTAATAAGAAATCCGGGATTCTGGGAATATCCAAAGTATCTTCGGATATGAGGGATATTGAGGCAGCGATTACCGATGGCAATGAAAATGCCGATTTGGCACGCAAGATGTACGTGCAACGTGTCGCAATGACGATTGGTTCCTATATTGCTCAATTGGGCGGTTGTGATGCCATTCTGTTTACGGCCGGTATCGGTGAGAACTCGATTCCGATCCGCCAGCTGGTCATCGAATATATTTCTGAAGCATTTTCGATAAAACTTGATGTTGAAGCGAATAAAACAAGAAGAGAAGAGAAACTTATATCAACTCCTGATTCCAAGATTGCGGTCATGGTCATTCCGACCAATGAAGAACTGATGATCGCACGTGATACATATTCACTTATCCAACACTAATTACCCCGCCAGCGTATCCTCCTTATGACACCTGTGGGTAAATAGATTGCCTGTTTCAGGCACAAAAAAATGAGCATTGCACCTGCTCATTTTTATTTTTTTACTGGGTCAGCGTCTGATATATCCAATCAACATCTTCTGATTCCGCCAATTTTACAGCAGTTTCCAACTCCGCAAACACCGTAGCAAGGTTGGCCAGTATGGTCATGTGTTCACCGTCTTTACCTGCCAATCCGACAATGACTTTCGCAACATTGCCATGCCAGTCAATACCCTTTGAAACAATCAACACCGCCATTCCTGAGGCAATGATTTCATCCTTGACATCATGTACACCGTGAGGAATAGCTAATAGATTTCCAAGAAATACCGACAAATCTTCATCTCGTTTGTGCATTCCGGCAATATATCCCTCTTTCACATATCCGCTCTTTACCATCATTGCACCTACTTTATCAATCGCCTCTTTGGCGGTCATTGTTTGCTTTTCAATGATGATATTCTCCTTCATAAGGATCGGTAATGTTTTTTTGCTTTTAAATGAAAATTTCATAGTTGTTCTCCTCTATGGCATCCGTCGCAACATCTCATTGCGATACCAGCGTGTACAAATGTTTTCAATCTCCTGAACTATTCTACCATGATTCTTATCAATAATCGCCAACGAAAGCCGATTATCCTCAATACAACTTTGACTTATCTGACTCAAAATCTCGCCGTGGATTTTCTGTGATGGCGATCCGATGAGCATCAACAGGATCCCTGCTGCATTTTTCGCTTCAGCATCAGCAAATCCGCCATGATCACTTAACAGGATTTTGACCACCGGGTCGATGACCGCCGTCGTCTTGGCATGAAACAGGATAATCCGCTCATTTTCCAAAATGACTGATCCCATGGATTCTCTTCGAATCAGATCTGAGTGGACTTGTGCGATTACGGATGCATCGGAGGATACGCAGGTTGCACTTGCTTCGATCATTTGATCAAATGTGCTGGATGCAGGAATAACAAGCACATCCAGTTGATGAATCAGCTTTTTGATCATGTCGTTGATCTGCGCGATTTCATCAATTTTATCTGTAAGTGATTCATCCTTTTTAAACATATCGTTTTTCGTTGATTTGGACTGTGCGATGGCCATTCGGATCTTCTCGATATCCTCATTGGCAAGCAACGGATGAACATAAACATTGGGTAACAGCTGCTGTTTCAATACCAACGTTGTAACCAGCAAATCAACTTCTTTTTCAATGCCTTCTTTGACATCTTCCATGGCTAATGGCTTCACTTCCCGGATTTCAGGAAATAATGAACGGATCCGTGAGGAAAGCAAACTGGATATTCCGATTCCGGATGCACATACAACACCAATACGGATCGTCCGGTTGACTTGCATGCGCTGATTCAGACGTTCCATCGCTGCACCGAAATGCATAGCCAAGTAGCCGATTTCATCATCCGGAACTTTTTGCTTCAGCTCTGCTTCGATGATATCACAAGCCTTTTTTGAGTTCTCGTATATTTCTGCGTACTGCTCTTTGATTTGATCAAGCAGTGGATTTCGGATTTCCAAATGATAGTGCATCCTTGTCAGTGCTGGTCGCAAATGAGTTATCATACCGGTCTCAAGAACTTCATCATCGATCAGCGACACTCCGGTAATCTGCTCATAACGGCGGATGATCATTTCGACCATGCGTTTGATGTCATAGTCTTTGACAAGTATCTGTAAATCATCATCAATGGACTCATCCAGATACCGCAGTTTCGCTCCTTTAAGGTGCATCAGAATATAGGCAATTTCCGCATCCGGAAATTCGATTTCAAATTCATCTTCCATATACTCTGCCAATATCTTCGCCTTATCATAATCTTCATCGCTCTTCAACTCTTCAAAAAGGTGAGAGTCAATATCTATGTTTTCATGATTGATCATCCGCTCGATCGCGATGGTCAAGTGGATGACCAAACCGATAAACGAACTCTCCGCCATTCTTTGTAAATATCCTTCTTTATTCTCTTTTAATACTTCGATGACACGTATGAGAATCTTGCGATTCAACAGACTCATGATACCGTTGGGCTCACTAGCCGAAAAATAGTCTTCGAAATCGAATTTATCGCGATGCATATAGATTAAGTCCATCAGTTTATTTTCTTCGAGTTGCATATGCACAAAATCCGTCATGGCTTTTCGGACATCATCCTCATTTCCTTCCAGATAGACACCAAGTCCCGGACGGCGTGTAAGTCTCAGTCGATAGCGATTAAACCATTCATCCAGTAAGTCCATATCATTGGATATCGTTGCTTCTGACACATCGAATAACTGGGCAAATGTCAGCAATTTGACGATGCTTTTATTTTTCAAAAGCTCGGCTGTCAGCATCATACGCCGTTGTTCTTTATCAAAAAACCCCAGTGTGGACTGATGGTCCATGAGTGTTTTCAGTAACCGACTTTTATCCGTGGCCTCTCCCAACAATCGGATCCCGACACCTGACTTGGTTTCCAATTGCATGCCAAAAGGTTGCAACATACGATTGCATCCCTGAATTTCTCTGAATAATGTACGTTTGCTTGTTCCAAGTTTTTCGGCCAAAGCTGCCACGGGGACATAATCGGAGTGTTCGACCAACAGGATCAGCAACTTGAT
>JANJWY010000154.1 GCA_024709285.1 Erysipelotrichaceae bacterium | reverse complement strand
ATCAATATACGACGCCAACTCCTTCACTGACATTTCACTTGCTTTTTTTCTCATAATTACTCCCTAGCCTTTCAGTTCTTCGAGATATTCATCCAACATTCTGGCCGCATAGGCCACCAAATGTTCACATTCCTTCACTTTTACACCATCACGAAACTCCTCAGGACGTGTCTTGTTGATTTCAAGAAGGTCACGACACAACAGGGATCTCTTTTCTTCTAAGAAACGATGACCCAACTCTTTGATACGGGCATAATGTTCTTCCTTCGCCACCTTGTTTTTCTCATCGATACCGCTAAGCAACATGCCCGTTGCCATAAACGCTCCCGTCAGTGCTCCGCACACCTCACCCAAACGGCCCATCCCACCGCCAAACGATGATGAAATCTTAAAGGCTTCATCACGCTCTAACCCGGTAACATCGCAAAACGCACAGAATACAGCTTGAGAACAGTTGTATCCCTGATTAAACAAATCCACCGCAATCTTCTCATGCCTTGTCATACGTCTCCTCCCTCAAACAACATATGTTCACTGAATAACTCCAACCACTTAACACTGTTGGCCAGCTCGATGACTTGAATCGAATCAATATCCTCTTTTGTCGGAACTTCTTTTTCATATGTCAGCCAACGGATGCAACCGGACAACGAAGAATTCCCGACAAAAACCGTATTCTCTTTGCATTGCTTCGGAATCAATCCGATATCCATCGCCGCATCTAAGTTGACATGCTTGCCAAATCCGCCCGCAATCATCAAGGCATCCAACTGATCATACGATATTCTAGCCACATTTAGACACATGTCCATGCCACTGCGAATCGCTGCCTTAGCCAACTGAAACTCCCGAACATCCTTTTGAGTGATCGATATCTTCGGATGATCATGAAAAATCACTTCATCCATAAGATAGCCGCTGGATTCCATCGGACCTTTCAGAAGACAGCTGATCAAATCGATATAACCGGAACCGCATATACCCACCGGTGTTCCATCGTTGATCGTCGTGAACGTCAGATTTCCATCGATTTGGAAAAAATGATCGATCGCACCCTCCACCGCCCCGCATCCCGAAGACATATTGACACCCTCAAACGCCGGTCCGGCCGCCGTACTGGTCGCATAAAGCTGTCCTTCAGCCGCCAAGACAATCTCACCGTTGGTACCCAAATCGATAAACAATACATTCTTATTTGTTTCAAAAAGATTGAACAAAGCCATACCGGCCAGGATATCCGACCCCAGATAAGCAGCGATGGGCGGATAAACGATAATCGACCCCTCGACACCGATATCCAACACTTTTCGAATGGATTGAACCTGTATTTCACTGACAGAAGGACGATAGGGAATCTGAATCAACGGCCGCACATCCGCATTAAGCCATAAATGACTCATCGTCGTATTTCCGGTGATTCCGATCGTCATAGACGTTGGATGAAAGCGGTCGACGATATCCGCACAAAGCTTTCTGATCTCATTTTTTATCAAACGATGACAGACATCATGGTTTGTCAACGACACTTCAATTCTGGAAAGAACATCGGCACCATACATCCGCTGCGGATTGGTGAATTTATGTTCCAACAACACTTCTCCGCTTTGACCATCGATGACAGCCATGACGACGGTCGTCGTACCAAGATCAACAGCCAAAAGCAAATCGGAAGTTGCTTTAATGATATCCACATGACCTTGGTCAAGCCCTAACACGACCATGTTATCCTTATCGACCCATGTCACTTCAACATCCTCATCCAAAAACGGATGTTGACAGGCCAATCGGATATTCTGCCTTATTTGAGCAACGGACAAAAGTTTCTCTTCAACTTCACTGGGCGGCAAAGCCTTGTCCACCCTGACCTTACACTTACCGCACATCCCCCGGCCATTGCAAAGGGCATTCAGCGAACCCTGAGCGCGAACTTCTTCAAACAGATTTGACCCTTTTTTTACCTTCATCAGCGATCCGGCAGAACCGTATGTCCTTTCGCCGGCGATTCATGTTTTGAAACTCCGTGTTTCGCAACATATGATCCATAAATATAGAGCTCTTCAAAGAAAGCCCGGATATTTTCCGTCGGAATATCATGTCTGAAGCGATTGCCACTGGCCAACACCAGACGGCCCTTCTGCGGTAAATAGAACGTATCGATCAAAAAGCGCATTTCCTGACGGACATCTTCCGGAGATCCAAAAGGCAAAATGCGTTGCACTTCCATACCGGCCCAGAAACAGATCTGATCGCGGTATTGCTCAATGATTTTTTCTTCATCCATGGAGTACTTTTGGATCGGATGCAAAACATCCAGACCGACTTCGATCATATGCGGGATAAACGGTTCGACATTGCCGCATGTGTGCAGCCAGACATCCATTCCCTTTGCGTGAGCATAGTCAATGACTTCTTTATAATGCGGCTTAATGAACTCCAAAAAAATGTCTTCCGAGAAAAACGGCCGGTCTTGCATACCGATATCATCAGTAAAGGCGATGGCATCAAAGTGATATTCATCGACGGAGCGGTCAATGACCTTAAAAATTATATTCCTCAATTTCAGCAATAGCGCTTTGACTTCATCCGGATTGGTATAGAAATCCATCAGCGTATTGGTCATGCCGCGGAAATGCCACAGACGCTCAAACGAAAGACGCGTCCAGAATATCCCGCGATAACGTCCATCATCCTCAAAATAGTCCTGAACCAGACATTTAGGAAAATACGGATCGGGAACATCGGCAGATATCTGCTCAATGACCTCCCATTCCAATGCCGTTTTTTCATCAATACCGATTTCATCCTCTTTTTTATGCAACAGCGGATCGGCATCGGCAACATCACACCACACATAGCGATCGCCCGGTTGTCCAAAATTCTTCGGGCGGGCATATTCAAAGAACACCGCATCATCCGGATATTCTTCAATGATCTGCTCCATCTCTTTTTGACGGAAAGGCTGCTCTGAAGGCAGATACAATACCGGCGTTACACACTGAGCCGGACGGGTATTTCCCTTTCCTTTAATCAATGCTTTCACTTCCTCACGGCTTAAAAGATCTTTCTTCGCCTTGGGGAATTTTGATTGATCCAATGGCATCGTACTTCCTCCTTACGCAAAGCGCGCTTCTAGTAAATCGGCTAAAGATACGGCATCCGGCGTATATACATCGGCTTTCACCTGATTGGCATAGGCTTGAGTCACCGGTGCCCCACCGACACAAACCAACAGATCCTCACGCAACCCCGCATCTTCAAGTGCACTGATCACTTCTCTGAAATGAATCATCGATGTCGTCAGCAAGGCGGACATACACAAAACCTGAGGTTTATGTTCTCTTATCGCATCAACAAATTTTTCCGGTTTGACATTGACACCCAAATCAACGATTTCAAAACCGCGCGACTTCAACATCAGGCTGATCAGATTTTTACCGATGTCATGCAAATCATCCAACACTGTACCAACCACGACTTTCCCGCGGTTTTTACGATCTCCTTTGGCCAATTGCGGTTCCAGTACAGCTAAACCGATATTCATCGCCCGCGCCGTAATCAACACTTCGGGAATAAAAGCTGTTCCGTTTTTCCACGCTTCAGCCACCCGTTGCATCGCCATCAGTAAGCCGCCTTCCAAAATCTCCATGGCACTCAACCCCTCTTCAAGCGCCGAAACACACAATCCCTCGATTTCCTTGATTTTCCCCTTGATGACCTTTTCCTGCAGGTTTGCCAAAATTTCTTGATGACTCATAGTTCCTCCTCTTTCATGATCATGATGTTACTTCTT
>JANJWY010000126.1 GCA_024709285.1 Erysipelotrichaceae bacterium | reverse complement strand
GCAAAGGGGTGAGATGTTGAAAAAGCAAATAGTAAACAGTTATTTGGCATTGGTGTCTATCCACGGTATGATTACCATTGGATTTGCTCTGGTTTTTGGCATAAATCACCCGTTTTTTTCTCATTATGAAATCAATAATGTGATTGGTGTAATCATTGCCAGCATTGCAACGGCCATACCGTTGTATGCCATAGCCGGCTTTCTTTTTGTGATTGGCAAGGAAAACAAGAAACAGCTGTTAAGGGCATCCATCCATGCCGCTTTGATTTTTACAGCGACTCTGACAGTATTATGGGTAGTTTCATATTTGCTGAGTACCAATGGATTTTCACAAACGACGTGGCTCATTTATATTTTATCGAATTATCCCAGTGCGGTCATCATGAATCGGATTATCAACTTACCGGACTTGCGTTCACCGCTAATGCTTCTGACCGCAACTTCTCCGGGAATCGGTTTTGTTTTTGGGGTGTTTATTCGCATTATCAATGAAAATACAAGCAAGGCAGGAAAATGATATGGACAAGAAATATACTCGCTGGATTTTACCGTTATTGATTTTACTTGCTTTAGGACTTGCTCTTCGAATCATCGAAGGAATTTTTCCTGTAGAATTTCAGTCAGCACTGTCCACAATAGCAACAGCTGCCTCGCTATTTGCTTTCGGAATGTTTTTAACCAATAATAAAAAGCGCTCCTCGGGTTGGTTCAAGAAGCTGCTGGTGTCATTTGTTATGCTGATCATTGTTGGGAAACGGTTGGGTTGGATTGAATTCGATGTCTTTTGGACATATATCAATGATTTAGGTATCAATCAGACGATTCAAAATGCCGTGATCATTTATTGCGGATGGATCTTTTTCGATTAATCCCATTCAAACAGCAGGGTTCCGATGCGGACCATCGTTGATCCGCTATCGATTGCCAATGGATAATCACCGCTCATCCCCATAGATAATATTTCGATGGAAGGATGAGTTTTTTTGATTTTGTCGAACCATTGCTTCGCCTCACAGAAAACAGCTAAGGTTCTGCTTTTATCTTCACTTAAAGGACCCATAACCATGATCCCTCTGAAGCAGACATGATTCAGCCGACTGATTTCATCTAAAATAGGTTTTACTTCTTCACGGGTACACCCAAACTTTGATTGTTCCGAAGACAGGTTGATTTGAATGAGAATGTCCATGACTTTTGCGGCGTTTACGGCTTGTCTGTTAATCTCATGTAATAAACGGATGGAATCAACGGAGTGGATCAAGCAACACTGCGACACTACATCTTTGACTTTATTGGTTTGAAGATGTCCGATGAAATGCCATTGCCAAGGATCGTCCTTACGAGTTTTTGAAATTAATTCTTGAACTTTATTTTCACCGAATATTGAAATTCCTTCACGATATAACTGCTCGATTTCTTCTCTCGAGCGATTTTTACTTACGGCCACAATCGTGACTTTTTCTTGTAGCTGGTCAATGAACTCTTTGCGATTTTTCATAGGTTCATTATACCAAAAAACCGGTGAGTTGAGGACCGATTCCGATTGAATAGTCAAATGATAAACATTATAATTAAATTATGTTACCGGGGGGTATATTATGTTGACACAATTTTTTGGACATTATTCAAAGATCAGCTATCAGGATGTATTGACACCTTTTTCATTTGACTATAATTTGATGTTGCTGGGCAGTTTCTTTTTGGCTGTAGCGATTTTTGTTGTTGGTTCGATAAATAATCCGAAACAAAACGAGAAGTTGCTTAAACTTATCGTTTTTACCATTGTCGCTTTGGAAGTGTCACGTCAGATATGGGCGATTTCCATGGGTGATTATTTATGGTCAGAGATGTTGCCTTTGCATTTGTGCGGAATTCAGATTTTCCTGATGCCTCTGATGCTGAAAACAAGATTGCCTTTACTGAAGAACTTTATTTATCTGACTGCTTTTCCTGGGGCGCTGGCTGCCTTATTGTTTAACGAAACGGTATTTTATAAGTATCCGGTATTTCATTTTCAGTCTATTCAGACATTTGTCATTCATACGTTAATTATGATCGTCCCGATATTCTTGATGGTGTTTGAGGGATTTCGCCCTAAGCTAACGTATATTCTGCCTTCTACGGCACTGTTAGCGCTGATTGCTGTTTTCGATGGGTTGGTCAATGTCTTAACCGGTGGTAATTATTTGTTTATTGCATCAGCTCCGGCAGATACACCCATCGCCTGGATTGCAGATGTGACCGGATGGCCAGGGTATATTCCGGTTATGATCGTACTTGTTGTATTCATTTGGCTGATTTTGGTGCTTCCTTTTACAATTGTAGAAAAAATGAATGCTCCGCTGACATCCGGAGAGTATAAATTTAAAAAACAAAGAAGGTAAAATCATGAAAAAAGAACTTGCTTCCATCGTGTACCAAATTTGGCCACGATCCTTTAAGGACTCTAATGGAGATGGTATCGGAGATTTAGGAGGCATCATTGAAAAACTGGATTATCTCAAATCGCTGAATGTCGATTACCTTTGGCTGTCTCCGGTGTATGTTTCGGGGAATTACGATTACGGATACGACATTGATGATTATTATGATATTCAGCCTGAATTTGGAACGCTTGAGCAGTTTGATCTGTTGATTTCAGAGGCTAAGAAGCGCGATATCGGCATCATCATGGATATGGTGGCAAATCATACATCGACTTCGCACATCTGGTACAAAAAAGCGTTGGAAAGTGCTGACTCTCCGTTTCGGGATTACTACTTTTTCAGAAAGGGCAGAAACGGAAAAGAACCCAACAATTGGATCAGTCTGTTTGGAGGCAGCGGTTGGACCAAAGTATCGGAAGATGAGTATGTCATGACGATGTGGGCTCCTCAGCAAGTCGATCTTAACTGGGAAAACCCCAATGTCCGTGACGGTTTCACTGATATCATGAAGTTCTGGCTGAGAAGAGGAGTGGCCGGTTTCAGATATGATGTCATCAATATTATCAGTAAAAAAGAAGGCCTTCCGGATAAGAATCCGCACAAAAAAGGTTATCAGTTCGCCGATGATTACATTAACAGCCTTCCCAAAGCATTTGATTATGTGGAGGAAGTCATGGCAAAGGTGAGAGAAGAGTTCGATCTTTTTACCGTAGGTGAGGGGATGTTGCTCTCTCAGGATGCAGCAAAGCGATACAGCGACTGTGAGAACCCGTTGTTTGACATGATGTTTCAGTTTGACTTGGCTTTGATTGACTGTGGCCCG
>JANJWY010000071.1 GCA_024709285.1 Erysipelotrichaceae bacterium | reverse complement strand
AAAAATCTTTGAGTACCGCTAGGTCTTCATTTTTTTTGCAGTCATTACGATTGCATGCAATTTTATAAAAGGGGTAAGATAGTAAAAAGAAATATTGAAAAGATTGTGAAGATTGTTTTTTTCGATATAGGAGGAAATCATGGCAAGCTTTGATACAAGCATTACAGAATCTAGAGTCATTGGAAAACTGTTAAACGGCGCAATTATTCCGCGTCCAATCGCATTTGTAATCTCGATGTCTCCTTCAGGAATCATCAATGCGTCACCGTTTAGTTATTTTAATGCGATTTCATCCAATCCGCCGCTGCTGATGATTTCAGTTAATCGTAAAAACGGATTAATGAAAGATACTGCGCGCAATATCCTGGCCACAAAGCAGTTTGTCGTTCACATCGTCGATCCGACGATCATCAATCAGGTAAATGAAACCTCGGCTTCACTGCCCTATGGAGACAGTGAATTAGATAGAAGCACATTGACATTAAGAGACAGTGAAATCGTCGCCGTACCTTCAATTAAGGAAGCCAAAGTGACATTTGAAGTTCAATTTGAAGATCATCAGGTGTATGGCAATGAAAATAATACGGGTACGGACCTGTTTATCGGCAGAGTCGTGAATATCGTCATCGATGATGAACTCATCGATGAGAATCATTATGTCGACTTTGAAAAGTTAAACCCCGTCGGTCGATTGAGCGGAACCAATTATACCGTACTAGGAGAGCACTTTTCACTGGAGCGTCCAAAATGATACACATTTACAAAGAGAATGATTCATCCGCTGTGACATTGTTATTGCTGCATGGAACCGGTGGCGATGAGAAGGATTTACTGCCATTGGCAGACATTATTGACCCCAGTGCCAATATTCTGAGTGTCCGCGGTCAAGTACTTGAAAATGGCAGCAACCGCTTTTTCAGAAGACTGGCCATGGGCGTGTTTGATTTAGAAGATTTGGTGTTTCGGACCAAACGTTTGAAAGAGTTTGTCGATTGGGCTGCGGATCACTATCATTTTGATCGAAACAGAGTTGTAGCCATCGGTTACTCCAATGGAGCAAATATAGCCGCAAGCATGCTTTTCCATTACAGTGACGCCTTGCATAAGGCCATGCTGTTTCACCCGATGGTACCCATACGTAAAGAACTGCCAAATCTGACCGGTGTTGGCGTGTTTATATCCGCCGGTCAAAATGACTCGATCTGTCCGCCGGAAGAATCACAAGAACTGAGTGAACTTCTATCCAGTGCAAAAGCAGATGTTCACTTGTCTTGGCAACCCGGAGGCCATCGCTTATCCATGGAAGAAATCATTGAAGCTAAAGCCTGGTATGAAAAAAAGTGAGATTTTCTCACTTTTTCTGTCCTTTTTGATACATGTCATATTTATCCTGAGCTATTTTGCGATAAATATCATCATCCCGAAACTGCACCATCATCATGGCCCAGTGATACCAAAGTATATGATGAAACATTTCGAAGTAATGTAACTGTTCAATCGTTTCCGCATCCGGCAATTTTGAAAAGTAGGCAATATAAAACTCATTTCGTGCCACATCATCGAAAATCTGATTTTCGCTTAAAAAAGATGTGACATCAAAGTAAGGGTGATTATCACCGGCATATTCATAATCGATCAGATAATCGCGGGTAGAGGAAAAGCCGATATTCCCGGCAACCCAGTCATTGTGACACAAGGTAAACCCTTCGGTTTGATTCATAATGAACCTGATGTATTTTTCTTCATTATCAAGCGATAAAATTTCATTCTTTATTTGTGCTTTGTACTGATTTAAACGACTGACCGGATCGAACAGATAACCGCTCTTGACATCCAAATCATGGAACTTTCGCATCAGCCGCCCGACCCGATAGTATTTGTCTTTCCCGCGATATTCATCAAACGTCTGAAAATCATCCACATACTTTGTAATTTTGATTCCGGATTTTTCATTGAAATAGACGGTTTCCACATCCAGAGACTGACGGCAGACTAAATCGATGGCCGCTTTTTCATGTTGGCGCGATACAATATGTTCACTGTCTTTGAAAGGGATACGGACCATGAAAAATTCGCCTTTTGATTCGACGAGCCAGTTTTGATTCGTCAGACCTTTATCAGTCAAGGTCAAAGACGTTATTTCATCATTAAACAGTTTTTGGATAAGTGTCTGAGTCATAGATGCCCTCCATAGCATAGTTTACACTTTTTTGGTAAAATAATAAACAGGGTGAATGTATGAACATATTGCTTACCACATGCAACGCATCGTATATCCATAAGAATCTGGCTTTGCGCTGGCTGTATGTCATGCGTCCGCCGGAAGTTTTGGTTACGATCAAAGAGTTTACGATCAACGATGAAATTCAGCGGATGTTAAGCATTATGGATGAATCATGGGATGTCATCGCATTTAGCGTTTATATTTGGAATGGCGAAATCATTAGGCAATTGATTGAGATATTGTCTGCCAGGGATAAAAAACCATTGATTGTAGTCGGCGGACCTGAGGTTACGTATACTGCTGAACGTTGGTTGGAAATTGGTGCAGATATCGTGATTCGCGGTGAAGGGGAAGAAGCTTTTTGGCAGGCGATCAAAGGAAACACCACATTTGATGGTGTTTGTACAAAGAACCATTTCTCATCCAATGTTGCAATCATGGATCTTATGAAACTGGAGAAAGCTGAAAGTCCATATTTTCTGAACTTCGACTTACCGGCCATCGAAAAGCAATACTTATATGTAGAATCATCGAGGGGATGTGCTTATGAGTGTACCTACTGTCTTTCTTCGATTGAGAAGGGATTGAGAACGTTCAGTGAGTCCTATATGAATGAACTCATCGATACAATTGAAAAAAGCGCTGTCCGGCAAGTGAAGTTTCTCGATCGGACATTCAACCTGTTTCCGGATCGGGCACTGAAAATAGCGAAATCCCTCAACTCCATTAAAAGGGAGTTGATCGTACAGTTTGAATGTGAAGTCACTTCGTTATCTAAGTCATTGGAAGACTACTTTGCATTAGAGGCTGATAAAGAGCGATTCCGTTTTGAAATCGGTGTTCAGTCATTTTATCCGCCAACCTTACAAGCCGTCAAGCGTTATCAAAACAATGAGCAGGTCAAACGGATCATCCAACGGTGGTCGGATGCGGGTTTAACGGTTCATGCGGATTTGATTGCGGGATTGCCATATGAAGGGTTAGTGCAGTTTAAAAACAGTTTCATACAACTGTTTCGAATCCGGCCACAAGAAATCCAGGTCGGCATTCTGAAGTGTCTGCCTGGGACGCTGTTGAGCGCACAAGCACAGGCAATGAAGATCGATTTTCAAAAGACTGCACCGTATACTGTTAAGCGTACGCCATGGTTATCCGCCGTTGAAATGGCTGACATCCATGCGTTGGCTTTATGTATGGACAAAACATACAACCTTCCCAGAGCAAAAACATGTTGGCACCTGTTGGATGCTTTGGGATATGATGTTGCCTCATTGATGGCGGACTGCGGTAAAAAAATTGCACAGCTTGATCATCCGTATCAGCTGAAGGATGTCATGGATAGTGTCGTTGATACGGCAACGAGTTGTTTAAGTCTTCGGGTAGTTTCGGCTGCGATCATGACTGATATCGCCAGACTCAGCAAAGTCACTCCGCAGCGCTGGTTTGAGTTTGACTTGAATGATGAAGTCCGTCAAAAAATCTATCATCAGGCGTCGCTGCAATACAACATTCCATATGACGTTTTCAGGCGAAAGGGATGGATGCACTATGCCATCCAAAACAACGCGCTGTGCGTTCAATGTTGGCTTTATACGCCGCAATATCATGGCAATTACGGGTATTATACATGTGAGGGAGAACGGTTATGAAACAACGGCTGATTGTGGCTACCAATAATAAACATAAAGCACAGGAAATCAAGGATATGCTCGCCGGACTGGAATTTGAAGTTCTTTCGCTAAGTGATATCGGCATCGATATCGATGTTGAAGAGAGTGGATCGACGTATGCCGAAAATGCCCTTATAAAGGCAATGGCACTTCGGGATCTTACCGATGGCTGGATTTTGGCGGATGATTCCGGATTGGAAATCGACGCTCTTGACCGGGCACCGGGGATTTATTCTGCCCGCTATCTGGGTGAGGACACGCCTTACATGATAAAAAATTCCATAATTTTGGATAAACTGGAAGACATTGATGATCGTTCGGCACGCTTTGTATGTTCGATTGCCTTGGTGTTTGAGGATGGATCTTATTGGATTACGGTAAACAAGTGTGAAGGCTCGATCAGTGATTCGATTCAAGGCATCAATGGCTTTGGTTATGATCCGATATTTATCCCGCAAGGATATTCACAGACATTTGGTGTTTTACCGGTCGAAATCAAAAATTCGATCAGTCATCGGGCGAAAGCCTTACAAGCCGTGGTACAATACTGTAAACTGCTGGCGGAGGAATCATATGTTTAAACTTTTTCGTACGATCGCTTATATTTCAATATTTGTTGCTATAATCATCACCTCGGTCGATGTGATGTCCTTTGACATCAATTTCTTTCGGGATTTTTATTCTGAAAATGATTCCGCCGAAGAAATCGGGATTTCATTTGAAGATCTGATGATATCAACCGAAGTACTGTTGGATTACACCCGTGGAAAGAAAGATTCGCTCGATGTACTCGTCACGGTCGATGGCGGCAGGGAAATGATGTTTAACAAGCGGGAAGTCGATCATATGGTCGATGTCAGAGACTTGTATCTTAATGCAATACTCATTCGCAATTTGCTCGCCGGGCTGTTTCTGAGCATTTTGATTTTAGATGTATTGCGCAAGAAATTCTCCTTTGAACAGCATTGGCAGGCTGTCAAAAATGCTTCAACAGTCATGTTTGCACTTATCGGATTCATTGTAATGGCTGCACTCATTGACTTTAATACCTTTTGGACAACGTTTCATCTGATATTTTTCAGAAATGATTTATGGCTACTTAACCCCAATACGGATCGGCTTATCATGATGGTACCGCTTGATTTCTTTATTTCTTTGGTCACGCGAATCATCCTTGCTTCTGTAAGCGGATTGGCTTTGGTAATCGGTCTGAGTTATTTCTTTGTGCATAAGGAGAGAAATGCATGATTCACATTGTTTTATATCAGCCGGAAATTCCGCAAAACACCGGTAATATCATGAGAACCTGTACAGCTACCGGTGCTATGCTGCATTTGATCGAGCCGCTGGGCTTTTCTTTGAATGAAAAACATTTGCGTCGCAGCGGTTTAGATTATCGGGATTTGTGTGTTCATCAGATTCATCCGGATTGGCAAGATTTTACTGAGAAATATCCGGGTGATTATTATTTTGTTACCCGTTATGGAAGAAAGCCGCATTCACAGATGAACTTCAATGAATCAAAGGAAGATATATTTTTGATATTCGGCAGAGAAAGTACGGGTATACCCAAATCAATCCTGCGAAATCATCTTGATACGTGCATGCGGATACCGATGGTCCCCGATGCCCGAAGTCTTAATTTGTCAAACTCGGTGGCTATCGTTGTGTATGAGGTGTTGCGCCAATTGGATTATCCGGATTTGTCGAAGAGTGAAGTGTTAAAGGGTGAGGATTGGCTGGAGCGAGATGTATGAGACGGATCGACAAGCTGGTAGATACATTTACAAAGCGGTTTTATGTACTGCTTTTCGCTGTACTGATCTGCTCGGGGTATGTAAGTTTTTTAAATGCATGGTTGGGAATATCGATGCGCGCAATCGAATCGCCCAATGATATTCTAAATCTGACATCGTTTGCCGGGGTGCAGTTGCTTTGGCTGACCCGCTGGCTGACTATGACGCTTAATACACCGTGGCAGCCCGTGCGCTTGGCCATGGGCTTTATTTCTACGTTGCGAGTGGAACAGTGGGTGTTGGTGTTTGGCGGGGGATTGATCATGTTTTCAAAGACACTGAACCAACAGCATAAGCGAATCCATCAATCCGCCAAAATTCTGATCATGTTACTTACGGTTCAGCTAGCGGCAGCCATTTATTCGATTGCCAATGCTATGTGGTCATCGACGGGCTTGGAAGCAGCGCTTTCTTTACAGTTGGGTGGTTGGGTATTGTTTGTCGGTGGAGTGTCCGGCTTGCTTTTCTCTTTGGTATTATTCATTGTTTCCATGATTTTCGGCTATCTTCCGTTGTTTATTGATAATAAATGATATTGCGATTGGATTGTAAAGTTGATGTCAGTGCTTTATAATATACTGCGAGGTGAATCGGATGGTCAGCAGTGTTAACGATTTTTTGTCCTTAGCTTTTATTACAGTTATCGTTGCAGCTGCTTTATTTTTAGTTTTGCGCAGTTTTTATATCCGCAGGCGCAAACGTTTGATCGAAGAGGAAATCGAGTATTATAAAGAGTGGTAATTATTGCCACATCTGAAAATAGGAGGAAATGTCATGTTTACGACAATAGAATCAACCAATGCGCCTAAAGCAATAGGGCCATATTCCCCAGCTGTCAAGTTGGGAGACTTTGTTTACATGTCCGGGCAGTTACCGATAGACCCATTGACCAATGAAATCGTTGCGGGCGGTATTCAAGAGCAAACGTATCAAGTGTTGAAAAACATGGAGGCCATCTTGGCTGAAATGGGACTTGAAACCCGTCATATCGTGAAAACGACTGTGTTTATGACCGATTTGGGCGATTTTGACTTAATGAATCAGATTTATGCTACGTATTTTATGCAACCATATCCGGCCCGTTCGACCGTACAAGTTGCCGCGTTACCCAAAGGCGCAAAGATTGAAATCGAGTGTTTAGTTATCGACACCTTGGCATATGAGGCTCACATGCACCAACATGAACATGAAGGATGCGGTTGTGGAGATGAAGGATGCTGTGAAGGTGAAGAAGGTTGTGGTTGCGGTGGCGATCATGAACATACACACGGTGAAGAGACTTGTGAAGATGGATGTTGCTGCGGGTAGTCGCAGCTTTTTTTTGCGTAAAATTGAATGAATTGTAGGAGAAAAGAGCTTTAATGCATATATATTTCTAAAGGGGAGAGAAACATGCAAATTTTTGAACGTGCTCTTATCGTCGTCGGGCAACCCAACGATGAATCAATGGTTTATGGAGTTAACAGATTCTCGGAGTTAATAAAACTGAATATTGAGGTTTATATGGATAGAAAATGCAGACATTTCGGAAGTGATTTACAGACCGCGACCTTTTGCGTAAAAGACAAAATCGATGTTCGTAAAAACATTCCTATTTGCCTGTGTGTGCTAAGGAAAATCGTTTTTTTTAAAATTAAATGCAAAGTAACCCGCCAGCCGATTTGGTTTCGTTATTCACCAAAAATGAAATATAAGAGAATCGATGGTGAAAGATTCGGTATTTTTTTTGATCAGGAGCTGTTAATCGAGGCAACATTTTCAAAACATAAATTTGATGCTCAAATTAAAAGGATCGAGGATTTCTTTACACAATGCACAATATGTATAAACTGTACAAATCTGAGCTGTGTTGATTGTCCGAAGTAATCGAATGTCCATCTTTTACTTTCAATGAATTTTTTAAATGTGTATAATGTTATATAACGAAGGAGCTACCATGGTATTAAAAAACAAGCACTTTAAAACAACTTTTATGATCATCGTCAGTGCCGTGATTTCGGCACTTGCTTTAAAAGTATTCATAAGTGCCGGAGGTCTTTTTCCCGGTGGTTTCAGCGGTCTTGCGGTACTGATCTCTCGGCTGGTTTTTCGGGAATTTGGCATTGACATCCCGTTTGGCCTATTATATGTGACTTTTAATATCATTCCGACTTACTTGGTCTATAAGTATGTCGGTAAGTGGTTTACACGTTATTCAGTTCTGCAATATGCTTTAGTCAGTATTTTGGTTGCTGTGATTCCGGAAATTGATATAACCTATGATATCGTTTTGATTTCCATTTTTGGCGGAATCCTTTCCGGTATCAGTGCTTCCTTGGCTTTGGCAGCCAATGCCAGTGGCGGCGGTACGGACTTTATTGCTATTTATATTTCCAATAAGACCAATGCCCCTGCCTGGCAGTATATTCTATATGGTAACAGCGTGTTGCTGATCATTGCCGGATTATTGTTTGGCTGGGAAAAGGCATTATATTCGATCATCTATCAGTATGTTTCTACACAAGTCGTCAATTCGATGCATCAGCGTTATAAACTGATGAGTTTGCGGCTTTTTACGGATATGCCGGATGAAATCATTGAAGCAGTACTGAAAACGACTCGGCATGGCATTACGAAACTTTGGGGTGAGGGCGGATATTCCAAACAACCCAAATGCATGTTATACATGGTCGTCAATGCTTTTGAGGTGGAGGACATCGTTTCTATCGCTCAGAGTGTAGATTCGAAAGTCTTCATTGACATAAGTAAAACGGAACGTGTGCTTGGTAACTATTATCGGAAGCCTCTTGAATAAAAAGTTTAGTATTTATAAAAAAATCCTTGCATATTTGTAAACAATATGTTTAAATAACTTTGGTCTTTTTATCAAGAGATGGGGTAGAGAGTTAGCTCGTTGACCCCACGCCAACCTCCATGAATAAAACATGAAAGGTGGTTCCGCTAACAACGATAAGGGAAATCGAGCGTAATCGTGTCTTCTCTTATGCGTGAGAAGACTTTTTTATTTAAATATAGGAGGAATAACTTATGGAAAGATTTTTATTTACGTCGGAAAGCGTCACGGACGGTCATCCGGATAAGATTTGTGATCAAATTGCAGATGCGATTTTAGACGCGGCTTTAAGTCAGGACCCACATTCTAAAATGGCAGTTGAAACGACCATTAAGGATGAGCTGGTTTTGATTTACGGTGAAGCAAATACGAAGGCAGTCATTGATTATGCTTCAATTGCGAAAGGTGTCATCAAGGATATCGGTTACACCGAAGATTACGATGTCATTGTTAAAGTGAACGGGCAGTCTCAGGAAATTTACAATGCTGTTGCTCAAGATGTAACTTGTGCAGGCGATCAGGGACTTATGTTTGGTTATGCTACAAATGAAACCGAAGAACTTATGCCTTTGGCTATCATTACGGCACATCAGCTTTCTCGTGCGTTAAGTGAAGCTAAGAAGCAATTTGATTGGCTGCGACCGGACGGAAAAACTCAGGTCACAGTTGAATATATCGATCACAAACCGGTTCGCATCACGGCGGTCGTCGTTTCTACACAACATGCGGAAAATGTAAGTCAGGAAACCATTCGTGATGTCGTGTTAAATGAAATCATCTTGAAGACCATTGACCCGAAGTGGCTGGATGATAACACAAAGTTCTTTATTAATCCAAGCGGATCATTTATCGTCGGCGGTTCCTTCGGTGATTCAGGAACGACCGGAAGAAAAATCGTCGTTGACACGTATGGCGGTATGGGTCGTATCGGCGGGGGTTGTTTCAGTTCGAAAGATCCAAGCAAGGTGGATCGTTCCGCTGCGTATTATGCCCGCTATGTCGCGAAAAGCGTCGTTGCCGCGGGATTGGCTGATCGATTGGAGATTCAATTGGCTTATGCGATCGGTCACAGTCATCCGTTGTCCGTATATATTGAAACGTTTGGT
>JANJWY010000057.1 GCA_024709285.1 Erysipelotrichaceae bacterium | reverse complement strand
GGCTTCAATGTATTCGACCAGCTGGAGCACTTCGATTCGTTCATCGATCGATAATGTTTCATATATCTCATTGTCCAGCTTTTTCAGTGTCTGTAAATTAAGGACGACGAAGTCAGGGCGGTTGCGATGTTTTTCGATGGGATTGTCTTCAATTGAAGGCAGCACGCCTAAATTAAAATATTGAATGGTCAGTGTGACGGGAATGGTCATCGCAAGTACGATCAACGTGATTTTCATGACTTTCCGAAAGGCTTCGGGTGAAGTCGGCCGGAAGAAGAACAGTTTGCGTCGCTCGACGACGTTAAGTTTGATCGGTTTGGAGCGTTTGGTTAAAGTAAGCATGACAAGCATACCAACGGTGGCCAGAATCAGATATATGGCAGGTTGCAGGTAGATATTGCGAAACAGGTAAATGCTTAAAGCAGAGATCAAAATCAGGTATACGATATCGTTAAACTGAGTTCTGTCGTTAGGAATGTTTTTGCGAAACAAAGTAAAAAGTGCGCCAATGTACAGTGCCAGAAGAATGATGTTAACGAATTCGGATACAAAAATAATGAAATAGAAGCCTCTCATCCTTAGGACGATGCCGTAATATAAAATGATCCACAGGATGGCGGAGGTGAGGATGTATTTTCGCATAAGCTCGCCACCTTTTCTTTTATTATAGTGCATAATCCTTGGGTGTCAAAGGGATTGAATGTCAGATGATTTTCCGCTATTCAAATTCGGCTTGCCACATATCTATCCACGGTTGATACAGCAAAGTAATCCATGTACCATTTACCTCGATGAACTTTTGTTCGGACATTTTTTTGAGCTCACGGGATATGGAGGTGCGCGCAACCCCAAAGGATTGGGCTAATAGTTTTTTGTTGGTGGGAAGCTGGATTTTGCATGATCTGGTTTTTTGGTATTGCCTTTTAAAAACGATCAGCAGTTGTTTACGGATGGTTTGTTGGGTGGTTTCCTGGATTTTCTGGCTGAGCAGCTGCGTGTTTTCGCTGAGCAGTTGTAAGTACGTTTCTAAGAAAAACCGGCTTGTCTGACATAGTGTAACTATCGTGTCTCGATTGATGCTCAGAAATTCGGTGTCTTGATCTGCGATGATATCACCGCTGTAGCTGCCTTGTTTGCAAAAGAGCAGATGGCCGCCGATGATGTCATTTTTGCTTAATGTGGCAATCGTAAGCATTTTTCCGCTGATATCAATGCGCTGAATGATGACTCTGCCTGTCAGTATGATTTCCATGGAATTGGCGATATCTTCTTGGTGATGAATGATGTGTCCGCGAGGGTATGTGTGATCGTTCAATTTGCCGGTATCGAGCAGTTGTTGGATGTCTTCTTCGCTAAACTGAGTAAACAACGGATGTCGTTGAATGGGTTTTATGTTCATAATTTCTCCATGTGTGACATGTGTAACACATTTTCTTTGATTATAGTCTTATAATGTCGGTAGTTCAAGGAGATTTGATATGAAACGTTGGGATAATTGGCTCAGAGGGCTGTCATTTGCTTTGTTTGTGGTATTGATGATCAATCAAAAGGTACAGTTGTGGCTGGGATTGTTTTTGGTTACGTTGGTTTTGGCGCGTTGGCTGGGTCGGTTGTACTGCGGGTATATTTGTCCGCTGAATACGTCGATGCTGGTGGCTGAAAGACTGAAGAAAGTTTTGAAAATTAAAGAATTTAAGCAACCCAAGTTTCTCTCGTATAAGCATCTGTCATGGATCACATTGGCGATCATGATTGGCTTTATGGTTTTTGGGCAAGTCGTATTGAAGAAGCAACCGCCGATCTTGCCGATTCTTACGGTACTGGCTTTTTTGACCGCTTTGTTCTATCATCCGTCATTTTTCCATAACTATCTGTGCCCATACAATGCGCCGTTGAAATTGTTTGGCTCAAAGGCGACGTTCAGTAAGCATGTCACTACGGAGGGATGTATCGGCTGTACCAAATGTGAGAAGGTTTGTCCTTCCCATGCCATCGCGGTCGATAAGGTTTCCCGCAAAGCAGAAATCGATCGCGCGTTGTGTCATCAGTGTCAAGAATGTACGACTGTGTGTCCGACGCATACGATATCCTATCAAAAAGTTGTTAAGTAAAAGACCGTGGAGGTCTTTTCTATAAATTTACGGTCAGTTCATTGTCTTTACAGTAACTCAGCCAACTGCCATTTTCCAGGATTTCTTCCTTGGCCAAGGCGATAAATAAGTTTTCTGCGCTTTTCTGTTGATGAGAAAAAAGGGGTTGGACGTTTTGATATTGATCGATCATCTTTTTGTGGTCGGCGATCTTCCGGTCGAGGGAGAGTTTTCCATAGTAATTTGATAAGAAAAGAGTGATGGCTGATATCGTGCCGAGAATGATTTTTAAAATGCCGCGAAGGATGATGTCTTGTTCGGGGTGAAACATCAGGATCTGATGCAAAGGATCGATGGGGATTACGAGGGTGGCTATCGTTGGAAATGCGAATTCAATAATTAACACCAGGACAAAGAGGGTAATGGAGAAAAACAGCAATAATTTGGTCATGCGTTGATTCAGTTGGGCTTGTTGATGGTTTTTGATCAGTGCTTTTTTGTGGTAGGACAATTGTTCGTCGATCCAAAGGGATTTAAGTTCTTGTTCTGCCAATGCTTGTTTGGGTGGCTTACCGATCAATAGGGAAGTCACAGCTTTTCGGATCCAGACATTGCTTTTTTTCTGCGTCCAGGTGAAGTGGTCACTGATGTTTTCACTTATTCCAAAGAGTGATAAGTAAAACTGTACGCGTAAAGTTTCCGCAAGTGCGCGGTATTCAAGGTATTTGATGTGTACATGCTCTCTTTTTGATTTCAGGTAGATGGCCATGGAGAGTAAAATCAGAGTTCCGTAGGTGATTAAGAAAATATTGGATTCGGCTTCGTCGTAGAGTAAGAAAGAAATGACCAAGAGGACACCGCTCCATGACAGTTGTCGCATGGCTTTAAGGTAGCGTTTTTGATAGATGTTTGAGCACCTGTCGCTCGCTTGATAGGCATTATGTAATCGTTCGCTTACACCGTCGAGGGACATTTCTGTCAAAGGATAGGTATGTCCGAAGGTGTTATTGCTGTCTTTGTTGAAATCGTTGGTGGCTATCAAGAGTTCGTTAAGCGCATCTTTTTGCGGTTCGATGATGTTGATCGTGAGCTGATGATGGGGAAGTGATTCGTTTTCTCTGGGTGTCACGAGGTGGATGATCGGACTGTCATTGGCAGAAAGCAGATAGTCATTTTTACGAAAGCTGCCTTGCAACATGATTTCCACCAATGTCGCGGTTCCGCATCCCGCTAAATCGCCGGGAGTTCCATCCCACAAGGCCAGTAACATATGGCAGTGTTTGATGATGTACAGTCCGGCTTGACGATAGCCGAAATCGTGGGTAGGTTCGATGGGTGTTTCAACCGGTGGTACAACGAAAATATCTTTTGCCTGTGAACATTGCCGCTCGAATTGGAGGAGAGCTTCACCGCTGAAATCTTTGCGATAAAGATCAAGGGAGAATGGCAAAGGAACCATCAAAGGAATGTTTAAATTTAAGGCAATTTCAGCGCATAATTGATCAGCACCTTTCGCAAGACTGTTTAGCATGATCAGTGGTGTGTCGGGGCAGCGATGTTGAAGGGAAAGCAGTTGCTGTGTTACTTTTTCTTTTAGTGAATCAATGTCTTCGTTGCGGATGTTTCGGTGTCCGGTCACACCGATGATGATGGGTACATTCATCGTGACCTCCTTTGATACCAAGGTGTTTATTATTGATGGTTGGTATCCGGTGTTACTTCGATATAAGCATCGCTTCGGCGGGTTTTCTTATAACTTTATGATACGCTTGAATTCTCCATGTGTAAACACGCACAAAGTATTTAAGTGAGGTAAGTTATAGGGTATAATGAAGTCAGATAGAAGATGTTTGTATGCGCAATTCATCAACAACCAACAACCTAAGAGGAGGTTCTTTATGAATGTGAGCAAAGATATTGAAATGTTGAAGGAAAAGCATGATGTACAAGCTTTGGATCGGATTATGATGAGGGGTAGTGGTAAGAAAGCGGAAGATGCTGCCATTGCTTTGGTAGAATTGGAAGATCCGACGGTTGAAGATGATGTCTGTCACTATGCGATGGAAGATCCGGATCATCACAATTCATCTCGGTTTATTACCGTTTTGGGTAAGTCGTCGAATCCTGTATATCATGAGCTGTTGGAAACGATGTTGAATCGTGCTTATCGCAACACGCATAAAACCCGTTGATCATCGAATATATCTTATAAATTTCAATGAAAACTGACCGTAAATCGGATGTTTTCGGTTTGTCGATTTAAAATATTGATTAAAAAGTTCTGTTTGAGCTTGTTTTTTAAATAGATGTCTGGAATATGACAGGATTTTCTGTTAGAAATTATTGTAAAGGAGGTCTGGCAAGTGAGGACATATGAGGATGTTCATATCATGGTTTTGCGTAATGATATTGAAGGGTTGATTCGTGCTGCTAAAGATCCGGATGAGACGATTCGGTTGGAAGCTGTCAAAGCTCTTCGGGCATTAAACCCACCGGAAGCGCAGAGTGTATTAGCGAATGCGTTAAGTGATTCCAGTGCGAATGTGCGAAGGGCTGCTTCTCGTCTAAGTGAAGCAGAGAGTGAAAAAGGTTCACTGCGCTGGCTGTGGATCGTTTTGGGAACGTGGGGAGTCGGTGCTATATTGTTGGCCTTGTTCATCTTGATTCTGATGTTTTCGGATGGTAACTTCGGCCATACCGGTCAGATCATCGCAATACTTGTATCAGGAATTATTGGAGTTGTGTTGTTGAGTATTGCTGTTGTGAAGTTGAGGAAAAATGTGGAAGAATAGGACGAATGGTCCGTTTTCCTGGAACATAGGAGCTTTTATGAGAAAATTGATCGTCGTTACTTTAATTGTAATGTTCAGTTTGATTGGTTGTTCTTCTTCATCATCCACGAAACTAGGCAATACCAATGGCAATATTGCGAATTTCGGTTATCGGGTAAAGGTGCCGGATGGCGTCGTTTTTGCGAATTCCCGGGATCATTTGCATATTTATTACAGTAAAAATGACGGGACGGATATTCGGAAAATTTCGAGTCGTTCCGGTGTTTATTTGAATGCATTTGAAGACTGGGTGTATTTTATGAGTTTGGATGATGATTATAAGATGGTTAGAGTTCGTTCGGATGGATCGGATGAGAGTTTTGTTTCTGCTAACAGGATTTATCCGTATGGCGGGATGATGATTATCAACGGTTGGATTTACTATGTCAATGCGGATGATGGCAATCAGATATATAAGATGTCGATGGATGGGGCGATCAATGAGCGTTTTATTGAAGGTTCAACCATGCGGTTGAATGCTTCGGATAAAGGCTTGATTTTTATTTTGGTTAAGGAAGATGGTAATCAGCTGGTAATTTCGGATTATAAGACGGGTGAAGTACAGATATTGGCTCAGGATGTCGGTCAGTTGACCTTGAGCGCGGACGATTGGGTGTATTTCAATAAGGCTTCTGATCAGGAAAAGCTGTATCGGGTGAAGATTGATGGAAGCGGTGAGATGAAGGTCAATGACTTGCGGGTGTATGCGCTCAATGAGAACAAAGGAAGACTTTACTTCTCCGATTT
>JANJWY010000031.1 GCA_024709285.1 Erysipelotrichaceae bacterium | reverse complement strand
TAATTAAAATAGAAAACCGATGGAATCGAGAAAAGTGCAACCACGGCCATCATCATGATGGCACGGGAGTTTTTCAGAATGGAAATAAGACTGTTATGATGGATAGCCTCGTGTTTCGAACGGACATCCGGCATCAAAAATGCCAATGCCGTACAGAGCATCATCGAAATCATAACTCCAAGATAGAGCGTCTGAAACCCGAAATTGTTGGCAAAGGTCGTTGCGACCAGCGGTGAGATAAGAATAGCAAGAGCGAACGCAATCTTGTGCAAGCCACTGACAAAACCGTATTTCTCCGGTTTGACCAAAATGGACAGATACGATGGACTGATACTGATCAGTGCGAAGAACCCGATGCCTAAAATCGTTCTTCCCAACACAAATCCCCAGGGATTTGACCAGACATACACCAACGCGCTTCCCACCACAAATAAGAACGAACTGAAAATAAGGATCCGCTTATTACCGATTTTGTCAGCCATCATTCCTAAAAACGGCACAAAAAGACCGGATAATGCATATCCCATGTTTAATAATGTCACATTGCTTTGATCAACCTGATAAATCGATGCGATCAGCGGTGCCATCGGCATGACCATGCTCATCTCAAAAGTTATGACTAATTGAATGGCCATCAGCACGCCGATGGCCACGATATTCGTATCCTTATTTTTCATATTCACTTACAAAATCATCAATGTTGATAATGTTCCTTTTCATCGTTAAGCGATTCGCCAACTGGGCAACGACCGGCTGTTTCAGTGCCGCTTTATCCAATAATTCGAAATTCCAGAAGATTTCTCGCTTATTGGCATCTCCGATAATTTTTTTATCTGCCATCACAAGGATGCGATCAAAGTTCTCAATCACAAACTCCATGTCATGAGAAATCGTAATTACCGTTTTCCCTCGTTGATGCAATTGCTCTATGATTTCCTTTTGATACGTCAAACCTAACAAATCCTGTCCGGCGGTCGGCTCATCCAATATTACCACATCCGCATCCATTGCAACAACCGAAGCTATCGTAACAAACTTACGGATACTGAACGGCAGGTCGTAAGGATTGGTTTGTAACTCATCGGCTAAATAGCACATTTGCGCCGCAGCGATGACTCTGCGCTCAATCTCCGCTTTATCTATTTTCAAATACTTTAAAGAGTATGCAATTTCACTATACACGGTTTGATTAAAAATCTGATCTCCCGGATTTTGAAAGACATACCCAACTTTTTTTGAAAGTGTTGCGGTCGTTCTCTTCGAGGCATCTTCCCCAAAAACAGTAATCTTCCCGCTTTTTGGACGCAGCAAGCCATTCATCATCTTCACGGCCGTCGTCTTTCCGGCACCGTTTTGACCGATGATCGCAACTTTCTCGCCCGAGGCAATCGTCAGTGAAATGTCATCCACAGCCACAAAACCATTGTCATAAGCAAAACTGACATGTTCAAACTTAATGGCTTCCATGATCGGTCCTGCCTTTCAGCTGTTGATAGGCTTCATCAAGTGTCGTCGGTATGTTCTCAATATCCGTTTTTCCGCTTTCCTTTAAACGCAGAGCAAGCAATGCGACTTGAGGAAGATTATTCCCCGTTTCAAGCAACATCGGATCCGCAAAAACCTCACTTGCCGAAGCATCCTTAACGATATGTTTATCATTGATCACTATGACGCGATCCGCATACTCAGCCACCCAATCTACTTTATGCTCGACCAAAATAATCGTCTTTTTTCTTTCCTTCAATAACCGAATAGTTTCAAATACTTCTTCCGTTCCTTGAGGATCTAATTGCGAAGTCGGTTCGTCAATAATCAGAATGCCGGGATCCATCACCAATACGGATGCCAAAGCAACCCGCTGACTTTGTCCACCCGATAATTGCATCGGATGTTTAGACTTTAAGTGTTCGATATTGAGTTGAATCAACATTTCATCCACACGACGGATGATTTCACTTCTCTCAACTCCAAGATTTTCCAATCCATAGGCAATTTCCTCAAATACCGTTTGCTTAACACCGCTGACCTGAACAAATGGATTCTGAAAGACAAATCCGATATGTAAAGCAAGGTCTCCGATCGACATGTCACTAATGTCTATCCCATTTAATAATACTTGCCCACTCATCGAGCCTGTATGAAATGTCGGAATCAACCCACGCATGATCGAACATAATGTCGTCTTACCGACACCATTGCGCCCGACCAATGCCACAAATTCACCTTTTTCGATGGATAGCGATATATTTTCCAAGATGGTCTCTTTAGCGAGCTGGTATTTGAATGTTACATCTTTCAGTTCTAAAACAGCCATACATATATCCTCCATCCGATAAGAGCCACACTCAGAAGTACAAAACCTAGGCTAAGAATCCGATCGATGCTTCTTGACTGAATATCCTTAAGGAAAGTTTTCTCGACACTCGCCGAAAATCCGCGTACTTCCAATGTGATTGCCCGCTCTTCCAGTTCACTGATCGAAGAAATGATGAGTGGCCCTAAAGATGGGAAGAACGCGCGCATGCGCAAATAGATGTTTCCTTCGGTTTCAATACCGCGGGCTTGTTGGGCTTGCATGATGACTTTACTGCGCTTGACCATATCCGGAATCATCTGTAACGTTGACAGTACGATATAACTGACCACATGACTGACTTTTTTCTGTTGAAGGCTGATCATCAAATCTTCGACTTCCGTTGTTTCAAAGAAAAGCAAAACAACCGCCGCCATAACGACCAAAACCGACGTTTGATTCAACCCGTCAATCAACCCTTGTATCCGAATGACGATAAACTGCCATTGAAACAGAATCTGTGAGTCCGATTTATCGAGCATGATTTTGAAAAGAAAAACGAATATTACAAATAGCAACAGTGCTCCAATGAACTTCTTAAGAAAACTTAAGAAATTTCCTGAAAAAACAGCCAGAAACATTGTCAGCGGCACCATGACCAAATATCCAAACCGCCAATCAAACACAATGGCAAGTATGACCGCACAAAACAAAAACACCAACTTCGTCAGTGGATACAGCTTACTTAACGGCCCTTTTCTTCGCTCTAACATAGATACTCCTTATAAAGGAGATCCCGCAAAAGCGGGATCATCCCTTCAACTAATCTAAATAATGCTTTGCTAACGGAAATTTCAACAATGTCCGTGCCGGAATGGCTTTGATAATAAAGAAAACAATAAAGACAGAAATAAACTTATCCACGGTTTCCGTAATCAATGCCGTTGTAATAACGGATTGCCATAAGCTCTGACCGGTCGCAATCAAAAATGATGTGATAAAACTTGATCCTGAACCGGTAACTCCGCCAAACAGGTAAACTGTGACCGGATTTGCGGTCAACTGTGTGATCAGCCAAATCAGAACGCTGGTAATGAATGCTCCTTTGACTGTTTTAAACCAGCCCTTCTTCGCACACAGACCGGCTACGATACCGATGGCCACATTGACAATGGCATAAGGAATCCATGTCGGAGCCGTGATCCCTAAAATCAGGTTGGTGACCAAACCGGTGATTGCCCCAAATAACGGACCAGCCAACGCACCAACCAAAATCGTACCGATAACATCGATAAAGACCGGCAGTTTCAATATCAATGCAATCTGACCGCCGACGTAGTTGATTGCGATTCCAATGGGAATTAGCAGAATCGCCATGGTAGAATACTTCGCTGCTTTGCTCATAAAGTGTCCTCCTCTTCTCAAAAGACTTGAGCGTTATAAAGTAGGAAATACCGAGAGGTAGTTTTCCTTAACTTCCTTACCAAAACATACTTCCATAAATAATTCTTTGCATTTACGCACATCCATTTCCATGGCTACATATGCATTCTTATTAAG
>JANJWY010000062.1 GCA_024709285.1 Erysipelotrichaceae bacterium | reverse complement strand
TGTTGAAAATATTCAAGCGCGTTTGCGTGGTCATTGTCTGTCAACGATTTCTTCAATCGAGAAAGCAATCATCATCAACAATGCCAATAAAGTTGAGACAGCATTGGGATATTGTACGTTGTATGGCGACACGATCGGAGCACTTGCCCCATTAGGAGATTGCACGAAACTTCAACTGGCTCAGCTGGCAAGGGAAATCAATGAGCACTTTCAAAAGGACATCATCGCTGCCAACTTACTTCCCGATGTCGGGGATGGTCAAATCTCTTGGCAGTTTGCTCCTTCCGCGGAGTTGAAGGATGCACAAATCGATCCGATGAAATGGGGCTATCATGACTGGCTCATTCAAAAACTGACGGAGTATCCGGGATTTAAAGTCGAAAAGCTGTTGGAAGATTATTTGGCTGGTGATATTTTTAATACCGAAGCCGGACGTTGGATGGTTTTTTACGGATTGGATGACCCCAAGTCATTCATTGCGGATTTACTATGGGTGCTAGGCAATATGCAAAATTCTGTGTACAAACGTATTCAAATGCCGCCCATCATCATGGTATCACGTGGCAGTTTCGGTCAGGACTATCGTGAAAGTCAGGTTCGCTTTCAGTTTAGCGAAAGATTCAATGACCTGAAAGATATGATTTTAAAATTACCTGCCAAGGCCATCTGATTTTATCATATTTCCTGAAAAAGCCCTGACCGTTTCATTCGGTCAGGGCTTTGATTATGTCTGAATGTCAGGTGCTCTTGTACTTAAACTGAAGCAGTCGGATGGCATTGATGATAACCATCAGCACGCTGAGCTCATGAATCAGCATACCCACGGAGAGAAACACATGTTTTGTGAGTACGCCTATCATTAATGAAAAGGCAACGATCAATGCAAAGACGATGTTGCTTTTCATGTTTTGCGTGGTTGCTTTGCTTAGTTCAATGGCATAAGGAAGTTTTTCCAGTCGCGATGAACTGAGAATGACATCGGCACTTTCCATGGCTGTATGATTCGTGTATGAACCCATAGCAATACCGAAATCTGCATTTGCCAGAGCAGGAGCATCGTTAATTCCATCACCAACCATGACCGTAAGTCCATATTGAGCCTTAAGCTCGTTTAGGTAATTGACCTTATCTTCCGGCAGACATTGGGATCTGACTTCATCTATTCCGCTTTGCTTCGCAATCGCATGAGCAACCAACGGATGATCTCCGGTTAACATTACGGTCAGAACGCCCATGTTTTTCAACTTCTCGACGACCGTTTTTGCACTCGGACGTATTTGATCCGCTATACCAACTATGCCGCGAATCTGATTATCAATCGAGATGGCAATCACGGTGAGTCCTTCGGATTCAAGTTCAGCAATTTTCTCGTTGAACGATAGACGTTGCTGATCAGTGAACAAGCGAGGACTGCCGATGACGACCCAGCGGTCATTGACATTGCCCTTAAGACCGAATCCTGGCAAAACTTCTACTTGTTTCGCCAATGCCAGTGATATATCACGTTTCATTGTGTAGGATATGACAGCTTTGGCCAAAGGGTGTTCCGAAGCATTTTCCAATGAAGCCGCAAAGAATAATAATTCATTTTCTTCCATCTGATGCGTGAGGACTTGTTTTATGACTAATTCGCCGGTGGTCAGTGTTCCGGTTTTATCAAAAGCAATCACTTTAACCGAACTCAGTTTCTCCATGACATCACCGCCTTTAAATAAGATGCCGTTTTTCGCTCCATTACCGATGCCGGCAACAATGGATACAGGTGCGGATATGACCAGTGCACCTGGACAGGAAATGACGAGCAATGTGAGTGCGAGCCGGATATCGCGAGTGATCAGATAAACGATCAGTGTTAACAAGATGACTCCAGGCGTATAGTATTGTGCGAATAGCTCCAATGATCGCTGAATCTTCGCTTTTTTGTCCTGGGCTTCTTCAACCAATGCGATGATTCGTCCAAAGGTTGAATCCTCTCCGATATGCAATGCCTCAACGGTGATGACCCCGGTATCCACCAAAGATGAGCTAAAGACGTTGTCTTTGGCATTTTTTACGATCGGTACCGATTCGCCGGTTATGGAAGACTCATTGATCATGGCACTGCCTTCAACGATGATTCCATCGGCTGCAATGCGTTCACCACTTCGCACCAGCAGTAAATCGCCGATTTTCAGTTGATCTGCTGAAATATCCTTTTGAATGCCGTTTTCAAGAATGGTTACCCGTTTCGGAACATTTTCAAGCAACGAAGCAATGGCTCTGCGCGTTTTCTTCAATGTACGGTTTTCCAGATAATGGCCTAATGTGTAAAGATAGCTGACGGCGGCAGCTTCCCATGTTTCACCAATCAGCAGTGCTCCTATGACTGCGATGCTCACCAAAGTGTCAATTCCGATGATACGATAGCGCAAACTGGATATTGCGGTTTTGGCAATAGGGAAAATGGCTATCACCGTAGCCAGAATCATCGCGGCATCAAATAAAATCGGTAGCGAAGCCCAGTGTCCGATCCATCCGGCAATAATGAATGATGTGCCAAGGATGATCCGGTTTTGCTCGTTGAGTTTCATCAGTGCTTGCTGATGATGGGAAATCCGATGCGAGCCAATGTTTCTTCAGCAGTTTTTTCGGCCATGGCAATAACGGACTCCGCTTCCTTTTTCCAGGAAATGACAACTTTGCTGGCATTGAATAAAACCTCAACGGATTCTACACCTGCAACTTTGCTTAATGCGGCTTTGATTTTCATTGCGCAACTGGGACATGTCAATGTTTCTAATTGGTATTTTGTGTTCATATAGATACCTCCGACCTTAATTATAAATAGCTGAATAAAAAAAACTTTGATTTGAATCAAAGTTTTAGTCGAAATTAAACAAGATGTCGCTGTATGTCGGAATTGGATAATTTGATTTGTTCATGATGGCTTCAAGAGCATCGGCGCATTTGCGGACTTCATTGAGCTGAGGACGAACGATTTGATGAAGATACAACCCTTTTTCGCGGTGATTGGCAATCAGGTTGCCTTCATCAATCAAACCATCAAGAACGGTAATGGCATCATCCAGACAGTCAATGCTATCCGATAATTTCTTCACCATTTTATTGGCGAAGGCACTGGTGCTGACCTGTTGATAGGGAAGAAGATCGAGAACGGCTGCAGGCAAGATTTGCTTGCGAATCATATCGATCAAAGTCTTTGCTTCAAATTTTATTGCACGGATGAACTGTTCGTGCAGGATTTCAGCACGCGCAACCAGTTCATGTTCGTGGTAAACACCGTGTTTTTCAAACAATGTGACGGCTTTAGGTTCAATAAGACTGTCAATTGATTCGGTGAACGAAGCGATATTGGGCAGTCCGCGTCTTTTGGCTTCATGCAGCCATGCTTCAGCATAACCATCTCCGCTAAACAATACGCGTCGGTGTTCTTGCATGACTTTGGTGCATACGGCATATACCGCTTGCTTTACATCCATTTCTTCGAGCAGTTTTTCAAGATGATCGCCCATTTCAAGCAGTGCATCGGCCAGAATCGTGTTTAGTACTGTATTTGCGGATGCGGCAGAGCGGGATGAGCCGACCATTCTAAACTCAAATTTCGTTCCGGTAAAGGCGAAGGGGGAGGTGCGGTTACGATCGGAAAGTTCTTTCGGCAAGGCTTTGAGTGTTGTCAAAGGTGAATGGAGATTATTTCCATTGGTTGTCAATGTGCTTCCTGACTCAATTTCATTGAGAAGGTTTTCCAGCATGGCACCTAAATAAACGGAGATAATAGCCGGGGGAGCTTCATTTGCGCCAAGTCGATGGTCATTGCCCGGACCGGAGGCGGCCATGCGCAGCAGTTCAGGAAATTGATCGACGGCTTTGACAAGCGATACGACAAACATTAAGAAACGCAGATTTTCTTCCGGAGTATCACCCGGGTCGTATAAATTGGTGCCGGTATCGGTCATCAGCGACCAGTTGTTGTGCTTTCCAGAGCCATTGATTCCGGCAAACGGTTTTTCATGCAAGAGGCAGGCAAGACCGTGCTTCTTGGCGGTTTTCTTCAGAATGTCCATCATCAGCTGGTTTTGGTCGACAGCAATGTGCGTAGCCGCAAACACCGGTACGATTTCAAACTGATTGAAGGCAACTTCATTGTGTTCGACCCGGGAATAAATTCCCAGTTTCCAACATTCCAGATTGACTTCTTCCATAAAAGATTTAATTCGAGAAGGTATTGATCCGAAATAGTGATCTTCGGAATCCTGACCCTTCGGCGGGAACTGACCAATCAGCGTACGGCCGGTCAACAGTAAGTCAAGTCTGGCTTTGAAGTGCTTTTCATCAACTAAAAAGTATTCTTGTTCCAAGCCCAGGGATGGGGTTACACGCTTGACATCATGATCGTTCAGTAAATGTAAAACCCGGCAGGCTTGTTTGCTCAAAACGTCCATGGACTTCAAAAGCGGGGCTTTCTTGTCGAGTGTATCGCCGTTGAATGAAACAAATACGGTCGGGATACAAAGGACGTTATCGCGGATAAATGCCGGGGAACTGATGTCCCAGTATGTATAGCCGCGGGCTTCGAAAGTGGCTCTGAGTCCGCCGTTTGGAAAGCTGGATCCATCGGTTTCACCTTTGATTAAGGATTTTCCGCTAAATCGTGCTAATGGCAAACCGTCTTCTCCGGGTTCTAAAAATGCGTCATGTTTTTCGGCAGTTGCGCCGGTCATTGGCTGAAACCAATGAGAGTAATGCGTGGCACCTAAGTCGATCGCCCAAGTCTTCATTGCGTGGGCAATGGCTTCGGCGGTTTTCTGATCAAGCTGTGTCTCGTGTTTCAGAGATGTTTTAAATCTCAGATAGATGGGATGAGGTAATCGCTCTTTCATCACTGCATCGCTAAACAAATATTTTCCAAATAAATCAAATGGATGTTTGCTCATCTTTAAGGCCCCCTTTTTTTAACATTCTCTTATTCTATGCGAAAAAACTTCATTTGTACAGAGCAAATGACAACATTTTCATGAAAATTTATGAAAATAAAAAGTCGAACTTTTGGTATGAATCGACGGGTGAACATTGTGATATAATTAGATTAAGCTTAGCGCTACTGGGAGGTAGTAAAATGGGTAAATTGGTTAAATGTCAGGTTTGCGGTTTAATCATGGAAGAAGATAAGTTGCATGATGCGTGTCCGAAGTGCAATGCACCGAAAGAAAAATTCGATGTTTTGGCTGATGACGCTGCTGAAAAGGTTTTCCGTTCAGAGTATACCAATGATTTGCATATGCGTCTAATCAACTATTGCAACAAAATCGAAGCTTTGGCTGAAGCCGGAATCGATGATAATTTAGATCCGGCTTGTGTGAAGCTTTTCAAAAAAGCCAAAGAAGAAGCGATTTTGATCAAGCAGATTTCAAAGGCTGAATTGGCCGGCCACATGAATAAGGGCAAATGGTAGAATCCGGGAAACCGGATTTTATTTTTATGTTTATTATTTGTTTGCATCGTTTATAATAGATAGTAAGTTATGCATGATCTTAGGATAATGAGTGCTTTGGAAAGGTTTACCGATGAAGTTTAAATTGAGCAAAACCGCAAGACTGATGATGATCACCGGATCAATTTGCATGTTATTAACCGCATTCGTTTTAATGGATGCTTTTATTATTCCCAAGACGTATGAAATCATCGAAAAATCTGCCGAAGATCCGGTTTTGCCGGACATAGCTGCCAGCATTTCAGATTATTCGTACAAAGATGAAAATATTGCCATTTTAATTTCAACTGTAAATGAAGATAATGTGATATATCATATCGTCGATATAAAGCTTTCAGATGCAGAGTTTCTGAAAAGTGCTTTTGCAAAGGATATATATGGCAGAAATATTGGTGAAACGACTTCACAGATGGCTGTGGATAATAAGGCTGTTTTAGCGTTTAATGGTGATTTCTATGGCTCAAGGGATGATGGTTTGATCATACGTAATGGAGTTCTTTATCGGGATCAGCCCAGGGATGTTCCGGATAATCGTTCGTTGCTGATAAATGAAGTAGGAGATTTCACATTTGTCACAGAGGGTGCAACCGAAGGTGAGACGTACTTATCAAAAGGAATCATTCACAGCCTTTCCTATGGTCCGGTTTTGGTTGAAGATGGTAAAACGGTGAAAATCAATACAAGAGTTGCTCAAACAAAGAATCCTCGAACGGCCATAGGCATCATAGAACCACTTCATTATTTGTTAATTGTAGTGGATGGTCGAAGTGAGTCGAGTGAGGGAATGCGTTTGGATACTTTAGCGAAA
>JANJWY010000238.1 GCA_024709285.1 Erysipelotrichaceae bacterium | reverse complement strand
ATATTACACCTCGATGATTGTTTCTTTCATTAATTTAAGCGCGGCAGCCGGATACTTTAGAGATAACAGTCCCATGGCAGCCAATATATACTGATGATCCAGATAGAATCTGGCATGATTTGGTTTAAGACTCAGCGGATTTTTCGGGTCGGCTTGTGAAGCCTTTAAGGCCGATCGGATGTTGGAATGATGAATCAGCGGACCACCTGTTCCAATGACATGACTGACATAACTCAAATCCTTTCCGGTCTGCTGATAGATAGTTCCAAAGGGAGTGTAATGGACTTCCAAGTATCCTGCATGACGGGTCACACTTTCACGTACCGCAATTTCAGCGGCGACATCGTCCAACGTTTTCAGTAATCCCGGCTCTTCCATAAAACTTTCCGGATGAGCGGCTAAATCTTTCAGCATTTGCATGACGACTTCTTGGGAAGTGTTGATGACGGAAGCAACAACATCGATCCCGACACCATCGACCAAGGCTTGTAAACTGTAACGTGCGCCAAGATCGCCCTCTACGGTGCGTTTGACAAAGGGTTCCTGCAGTCCGCGCATGACGACATTGGACTGTCTGGGTGCGCCATCGGCCACACTGTGAACATCGGTGGTTGCACCGCCGACATCAATGATGATCAATTCTCCGACACCCGGCTCACTCAGATATCCTTTGGATAGCAGTTCGGCAGCCAATAAAACTGCGGAAGGGGTGGGCATCAGAATGTTATCTATGCATCGCTGAACCTGGGTCAAGCCTTTGGCTACGACGATATGATCGAGAAACACTTTTCGGATGCATGCCCGGGCAGAATCAATGTTCAGTTGATTCAATGTCGGCATGACATTTTCAGCTATCGTTGCATCCCAGTGATGTTCTTTTAATATAGATTCAATTTCATTGGCAATCGTTTTGTTTCCGGCATAAATGATCGGACAGCGCATGGTTAATTCACATAGCTTATGGGCATTGTGAAAAATCACTTTCTGATTTCCGCCATCGATTCCTCCGGTCAGAAGCAAGATGTCCGGCTTCAGTGCTTCGATTTCCCGGATTTCCCGGTCATTGAGTTCGAATGAGTATGTTTTGAGCAGCTTAGCGCCGGCACTCAAGGCTGCACGTTTCGCTGCTTCCATGGTTAACTGTGGAACAAGTCCGATAGCAATCATTTTCAAGCCGCCGGCAGCGCTTGAACACGCTAAACGAACCGGCCAGTCGGAAAGTCCGGTTATTTCTTCGAGTTGATCAATGGCTTTTTGTAATCCGATGTTGATATCATCGTGAATGGTTGTAAATGATTGCGTGCGACCCAGGATTCTTGGGGCATCAATATCTATGGCAGTTACTTTGGTAAAGGTTGAACCAAAGTCAATACATAAGATGGGCTGCATGTCAGTTTCCTAAATCCTTTTCAAGGTCTAAAATGCTTGTAGCCGGATCGGATCCTGGGGGATATACACGGTCAAAACCCATTTCCAAAAATTTCTTTTGAACTTCTTCAAACGGTGTTTTACCAACGACCAGATTTCCTCCGACATACAGTTTGATTTTTTCAAGACCCGCTTCGATGCATTTGTCTCGCAGTCCGCGGCAATCCAATTCGCCGTGACCATAGAGGGAAGATACGATCATCGCTTTCGCATCGGATTCGATGGCTGCCTGAATGAATTCTTCCTGAGATACCATGACACCTAAGTTGACGACATTAAAACCGGCCTGACTATACGCGTAGTGCAAAATTTTATTTCCCACCGCATGAACGTCAGCACCGATAACTCCTAAAACAATCGTATGACTACTCATATTCACCTTGCATAATCCAAACGGGCATTATGCTCTCCTTTCACAAGTTGATACCTGAAAGCGGTATCAGTTTATGTCTATCACTATCTTAAAACGATTAAACCTATGTGTCAACCGATAGCCGGAAATTATCACAAAAGTGACTATTTAAGCCATTTTCTCGCGTTATTGACATTTTTTGTTAAATTTTGAAGTTGTCAATATGACCTGTTTTTCCTAAGTCCTTGAAAAGAATTGTGTGTTATGATATAAATAGTAAGTTAAATGAAAGAGATGATGATATGAATCTGATTGAATTTAAGAATTTCTCCCTGATCAAATATAATACGCTGCGCTTAAAGAGTGTAGCGGCTTTGTGTTATTTCCCGTTGAATATTGATGGGTTGTTGGAGTGTGTCAATAAAACGCAAAATCTTAAGCGTGTGTTTCTTGGTAACGGATCAAACATACTTTTTACCAAAGAGTATTATGATGAAAGCTATGCATTCATCATTACGACAATGATGAATAATATCGAAAAGAACGGTCCTGAAATCATTTTGGATGCAGGCGTGACCTTGCATGATTTGGCATGGTTTGCGATGGACAACGAAATCGGCGGCTATGAGTTTTGTGAAGACATTCCCGGGACTGCCGGCGGTGCCTTGATTATGAATGCCGGACAATGGCAGTGGACGATCAGTCAGTATGTCCGATGGGTCGATGTCGTCGATTTGGATACATTACATACGGCTCGAATCGTTCCGGATAGCGACTTCTTTCAGTATCGCAATTCGAAATTTAATGAGATGAATGTGGTGATCGCCAAAGCCGGACTGACTGCC
>JANJWY010000097.1 GCA_024709285.1 Erysipelotrichaceae bacterium | reverse complement strand
ACCGCGGACACTCAGAATATTGGCATTGGGGTCGATAATATCGGCCAATGGCAGTAAATCCTTCTCATCGCCACCAGTTCCATGCAACAATAACAATGTCACAGCGGATGAATCATTCTCTTTGTAAATGTGAATCATTTTGGACGCTCCAGTGAAAAGTGCTCTCCTAGCACAGTGTAATTGGTTCCGCTCAACCGGCCGACCGGGTTTAGCTTTTCAAAGTCGACATAATGATTCTCATCGATGAGTTCATCATCGATGACGATATTCACGACTCTGCCGATAAACAAATCCGTACCCGTATTTTTTTCATTGCCATACACCTGATGATCTTCAAACTGAACTTCAAATGTCACTTTCGCTTCTTTAATGGAAGGTACGGCAACGATTTCGCTGTCTCTGAGTGTCAACGTGCTTCTATCCAATTCGCTGTCTCCGTATGGCAGTGACGCCGAGGTTTCATTAACCTGATGGATGATCGTCGGATCGACGATGTGAACGACAAACTGCTTTGTAGCTAAGATGTTACGTGCGGTATCTTTCATCAGTCCGTTTTTACGATTGACTGAAATCATCAGTAATGGCGGATTGGATGATATCGCATTAAAATAACTGAAAGGCGAAGCATTGACGATTCCTTGAGGAGACATCGAAATAACAAATGCGATCGGCCGCGGGATAATTGCTCCGTTTAAAAGTTTTCCGATGATTCTTGATTCTGTAATGCTTGTATCAAAACTAGCCATAATTTCCTCCTATATCGAAAATTAAAAAATATTCATTTTAATGTGTATTTTCAATATTTATCTCTTTACTATCTTACCCCTTTTATTAAATTGCATGCAACCGGATTGACTGTAAAAAAAATGAAGACCTAGCGGTCCTCATAGTTTTGTCTGAAATACTCCATTATCCGGCGTAAACTGGTTATCAATGCGACATCCTGATCGATTTTCAGGTCGCTGATAAAGCTGTCAATCATCTCTTCATGAAACTTTTCGTGAATCGCCAACACATCCAAAGCCTTAGCGGTTAAGGAGAGCCGGATAATCCGTTTGTCCTGAGCATCCTGAAGCCGGCTGACATAGCCCTTCTTTTGCAAACGGGTGACCGCAACGGTCAATGTGCCCTGCGTAATCAACTGTAAACGGGCGACATCAGACATCGTTTTAGATTTGCTTTTCTGAATGTTCTCCAAGGTATGCACCTCAGTCATCGAAAGCGAAATCCCGCGATCTTGCAAATTTTTTTCTTCCAATACCAGGATATGGTTAAAAAGGTCGACCAGAAGTTCATTGAGAGTTTCTTTTACATTTTCCACTCATGTTCCTCCGGTTCTTTCATTTTTACTTTTCCAAAGCTTTCTTGGCTTTGTCAACGATTCCCGTAAAGCCCTTCGGATCGGCAATAGCGATTTCCGAAAGCATTTTGCGGTTAACTTCGATTTTGGCTAATTTCAAACCATGCATCAACTGTGAATAACTGATATCGTTCATGCGGGCTGCCGCATTGATACGAGCGATCCATAATTTACGCATTTCGCGTTTGAGAGTTCTGCGATCCCGATAAGCATACTTCAAGGAGTGCATGACTTGCTCATGGGCCGTACGGTACAATAAATGTTTCGAACCGAAATAACCCTTCGCTAATTTTAAGATTTTCTTACGACGGTTGCGGGTTGCAACGCTGTTTCTTACTCTTGGCATTCTCTATTCCTCCTAGTCTTGCAACATCAGTTTGATGCGTTTGTAATCGCTCTTCGAAACCAATGTGCCCTTTCTCAGTTTGCGTTTTTGCTTTTGCGATTTATTAGCCGCAAAGTGAGAGATGTATGCATGAGATCTTTTCAACTTACCGCTGCCCGTACGTTTTACACGTTTTGCCAGCGCCTTTTTGGTTTTCATTTTTGGCATAGTACACGTCCTCCTGGTTTACTTGCGTTTTGGTGCTAATATGACATACATCGTGTTGCCTTCCATCGAAGGAGACTTTTCAATGTTTGCTATATCAGAAATACTTTCGATAAAACTATTCATAACCTTTTTCCCGACTTCGATACGGGTAATCAACCGGCCGCGGAAACGCATGTCTACCTTGACTTTCATGCCATCTTCAATCCACTCGCGTGCATGTTTCAGTTTGGTCTCAAAATCATGAGTGTCGATTACCGGTGATAAGCGCAGCGGTTTAAGTTCTGTTACGTGTTGATTTTTCTTTGCTTCTTTCAGTTTCTTTTGCATTTCAAAGCGATAGCGCCCGTAATCCAAAATCTTGCATACCGGCGGTACGGCATTCGGTGCTACACACAGCAGATCCAGGTTTTGCTCATAAGCTTTTTCAAGCGCTTCTCTGCGCATGAAGATACCCAATTGCTCGCCATTGGCTCCGATCAAAAGTACTTCTTTGAAACGAATGTTCTCATTGACTAATTCGTCTGTCGTTGTTTTCTTTGTAATAATTTCACCTCCGTGACATATAAAAAGGTACTCATAGAGCACCCAGCATACTTTTTCACCCTTAAAAATCATGGTGATGCAGCATTGACCTACTTCCGAAGGAAATCAGGTGAGAAGAGTGCTTCTACTTTCTAACATCTTATTGCCTGTTTATAATAACATATTGCTGATGCTTCGTCAACGGTCAATGACTGCGATGTTTACATCTCTGACAATGACAACACAAAGCCAGAAATTTAACTATAGTTGATGGCATAGCCCTGAAACTCTACCCACATCATCAGGCAATATGTTATAATCAATAGGATTAATCGAGGTATTAACTATGAAACTAAACAAAAGCTATTTTTACACATTAAGAGAAAATGTCAAAGATGAAGATTCGACCAGCGGCAACCTGCTGGTTCGCAGCGGCATGGTCAAAAAGAGTTCTTCGGGTGTGTACATGTACTTACCCTTGGGCTTTAAAGTACTTAAGAAAATCGAAAACATCGTACGCGAAGAAATGAATGCCGCCGGGGCACAGGAAGTGCTGATGCCCTCATTGATCCCGGAAGAAGTATATGTCGCATCGGGTCGTCGTGAAGGATTTGGCTCAAGCATGTTTTCTTTGAAGGACCGTTTCAATAAGCCTTTCGTCCTGGGACCGACACATGAAGAACTGTTTGCAGCCGCAG
>JANJWY010000207.1 GCA_024709285.1 Erysipelotrichaceae bacterium | reverse complement strand
AGCTTCCAAATCTTTTTTCATGACATCAAAATAAGTTTCGTCGCGCACAAAGAACCCAGTAAAATACTTGGTAAATTTTTGGTATGCTGAAAGCAATTCTTTTGAGCTTACCTGATATGTCACTCCCATGGTTGACAGTTGTGGAATCATCGAACGCGTTAAGTGAACGACTTTTTTGTTCATGACCGTCGCAAAACCGAAGGGTTCATATACTTTGGGATTATAGGCCAATAGCAATGTGATCAGATCTTGATGTGATAGAATATCCAGCACTTCGGTCATTAATTCTGTCATATAACCTTTTCCCTGATCTTGTGGCCGAGTGAAAACTCCAGAAATAAATGAAATGCGTAAGCGCTGCTCATTAAGCATCATGTCATGTTTCAAGACGTTGAGCCCTGAGACGATTTCGTTATTTTTCTTCAAAACAAAGCAATTGTTTTCGCTCCAATAATGATTAAAGAAAAAATCAATCGAACCGTTATCATCATGCGCAAATAATTCTTTCCAATACAAATAAACTAAATTTTTATCCTTTGCATCCGCCCTGACAATCATGTTTCACCTCTTCGCATATCCGGTATTTTTCAATTAAATACAATGGCATACTCGCCATTTTTGCGTCTCGCAGATTCTGCTTACCCATGTCATCCTCACGATTAACAAGTTCACATTCGGTAAAATAGCGGCTTAGAAATTCACTTTCCAACACCTGATAGACCCCGCGTATTTGATCGTTGGCCTTCTCAATATTGATTTGAACCATTCGTTTACTGCCATATGACCCGATAATAAAACCTTCTACTTTATCATTGATCAACAGACACCCGCCTTTAGTCTCCAATATTTGGAAATTATCTAAAACATACTCCGTTCCCAGTCGTTCATAATACAGAAAATCATCATCGTCATCATTTTTCCACACCTTCAATAAGTCTTTGCATTGTTCGATATAACTCTCGATAGGTTCAAATTTATATCGGTCACTATACATTTTCATAAATCCGTTGTAATGATTACGCCTTTTCTGCAGTTTCTTACCACTCAGTGTAACGAGTTTCTCGCGCTCATAAACATAATCATAACTCTCTCTGGGGCTGCACGCACAGAACTGCGGATGTTTCATTAGGATTTGTTCTTTGACATCCTTGGTATATGCACTCATGACAAAGTTTATACCCGCTTTGTGAAAAATCGCTGATGCTTGTTCGATTGCATCATCAAGGTACTTTCTTTCACACAGAGGCATATACAGAAAGAGCGTTCCCTGATGAATCCCCAGTAATAACACCCAATTGTCAGATATATATTTAAATAAAGGAAACTGATGTTGCCACATCAGCAGATTGACAAGATTATGATTGCTTTCTTCATAGTCAGCCAAAGCGAGATATTTTTTAATAAGCGGTATATCGTTTTCATTAAGTGGTGAAAAGTCCATATCACCGAAAGTCATAATTATTCCTCACGTTCCGTATACTCAGCATCGATGACTTCCCCAGATTCGATTGGGCGTTGAATTGATTCTTGTTGCTTAAGATCATCAAATGCCTGATTCGTTGCTTTTCTAATTTTCCATACTGCCCAAATCCAATATACGGCAAGCACAACAAAAAGAATCAAAAACAATGGCCATGCGACCAATAAGAATACATAGAGTAAAATCATTGAAAGTATAAATTGCAAAATGCGCATAAAATCACCTATTTCATTATACCATGCATTTTCGAAAAGCGAATACAACTGCCCCATTTAAAAACTGCCGTAAAGCAGTTTCTAAAATAAATCCTTCAACGAGCATTCTAGTCCAAAAGCAATTTTCTCAATACATTTAAGCGAAACATTACGCTTTCCACGTTCTGCATCTGAAATATAATTCCGATGCAAACCGCTGCGAACAGCTAGTTCCTGCTGAGAAATGTCTTTGGCCAACCGTAATTCTTTCATCCGATTTCCAAATCGTTTCTCAATGTGTAATTCTACTCCATTGCTGTCAAGAATATCCATTGGTCCTCCCCCTTCTTCTCCCCATTTAGCATGAAGTTCTGCATTGCAGAGATGCTGTCATTCTACAATCTTTATCAACTTGACAAAATGCCTAGACCGAAGAATGGTTTTTCACATTTTTATGCCAAGACTGCAAAGTCAATTCATAAGCAGATACAAGATCATCGCCCTTGGTAAACAAATCCAAAATCTTATTAACATCTATCTCCGATAAGTCTTCCAGCCAATACGAACCTCTTTTCTTAATATCCGGAATTTCCAGTTGGCAGCGCCGACCGGAAGCAACTTTAGTAAAGTGCAACATATCTCCCACTTCATTTTCTACACCGAAAGTAGCTACACTTGTCGAATTAAACACAATCCGAACGTTTTGTTTTACTTTACTTAACGGCAGAATCGTCGGCTGATCGGTGGATATGATCATATTGACAGAAGGAGCAAAGGCATAGAACTTCAGTTTGGCCGATGTACCACCCGTAAAATTATCAAACCAGGCTTGATGAGCTGATTTAACTTCACCTTCTTTTGAAAACTCAATAAAACGGAAGCCGTTAAATCTCAAGCGTCCGTAATCTCCAACATTTAACTTATTATAAACGGATTTCTTAACGGGCAATATGTGCCTTTTTTGGTCATTTTCCACAAATTCCACAAAATATGGACGATGATCATTGCCGTTGGTCCCATTGAATGAAGCTTCTTCATCTTGAAAAAGACGTGCTACAGAAGCATCGACCAGCGAGTCCATACGACGTTCAGATTTCGCCTCTTCAGCGAGAATCACATACAAGAAAACCAAGCCGCCCAATACTATTGCTATAGCAAGAAACATATCCATAAGTACCCCCGTACACACGTCCCCATTGCGTGATTTAATTATAAAATATTAAGCACATTAAAGCAAACCGTGATTGCAAAAAATATTCATAAATTTCGAAGAGCGACTGTTTTTATATACTTTTCGCATAATTAATGCAATTTTATGTTGTTTGCTTTATATGAGAAGCAATTTCATGTAATTTATTGAATCGATGTTTCATTCCTGACTTACTCATGACCGTTCCGGTTTGTTCCTCATAAATATCACTCAATTCATTTAAACTAGCGTCCGGATTATCAATTCGCAATAAGGCAACCTCTTTAAGTTTCTCTTCAAGCGAATCAAATCGCCCTGATTTCTGAATCTTTATGATATCATCGATCTGTCGCGAAGCCGCTTGTAACGTCTTCACTTCATTAGCAACCTCACAGTTATCCAGTCGGGTGAGTGAGTTACGAAAATCACGCTGAATCCGGATATCCTCAAATTTCATCAGTGCATCGATTGCGCCGGTCGCTCTTAAGAAATCCGCGATTTTATCCGATGCTTTCAGATAAACGACTTGTTGCTGCCTGCGAACAA
>JANJWY010000205.1 GCA_024709285.1 Erysipelotrichaceae bacterium | reverse complement strand
ATCCTTCAGCGCCGTGACACGATCGTCGTTGCTTCGGTCGCTTGTATTTATGCTTCTAGTGCTCCGGAATTGTATCGCGACATGTTTTTTACTATTCGTGTTGAAGAGAAAATCGACCGCCAACAGCTTTTACACAGACTGGTCGAACGTCAGTATCAGCGAAATGACATCGAACAAACCCGCGGAACCTTTCGGGTACGCGGCGATGTGATTGAAATTTGCCTGGGATATACCGATGCATTCATTCTGCGTATCGAGATGTTTGACAACGAAATCGAACGGATCACGGAAGTTGATCCCATCACCGGAAAAATTATAAATGCCTATTCTTTGTATCATATTTTTCCTGCCAATGAATATGCCCGCAACAAAGAGCATATCTTACGGGCATGTAATGATATCGAAGCCGAACTGAGAGAACGTCTAATCGAATTTGAGAAAGATGGGAAACTCTTGGAAAAGCAGCGTCTTGAACAAAGGACCCGTTATGACTTGGAAGCATTGCGTGAATTCGGCTTCTGTCCGGGCATTGAGAACTACTCACGTCACATCGATGGTCGAGCAGAAGGACAACGCCCATTTACACTCTTTGATTTTTTCCCCAAGGATTTTTTGTTTGTGGTGGATGAATCGCATGTCAGCATCCCGCAGGTTCGCGGAATGTACAACGGGGACAGAGCACGCAAAGAAGTATTGGTGGAATTTGGATTCCGTTTACCCTCGGCTCTCGACAACCACCCATTAAAATTTACGGAGTTTGAGCAACTTACTCCGCAGACGATTTTCGTTTCGGCGACACCGGGCGACTATGAAACTAATTTGACCAACGGTGAAATCGTTGAACAAATCATCCGCCCCACCGGACTGCTTGACCCACAGATCGAAGTCAAACCTTCTCGTGGTCAAATCGATGATATCGTCGATCAAATCAAGCTGCGCATGGCGAAAAACCAGCGTGTTCTTATTACAACGCTGACCGTCAAGATGGCAGAAGAACTGACCGGTTATCTTAAAAAACTTCATTTAAACGTTGCTTATTTGCATCATGAAACCAAAACTTTGGAACGCATCGAAATCATCCGTGAACTGCGCAAAGGAAAGTACGATGTACTGGTCGGAATCAATCTATTAAGAGAAGGTTTGGATTTACCGGAAGTATCCTTGGTTGCGATTTTGGATGCGGATAAAGAAGGATTCCTCCGATCGACCCGCTCACTGATCCAGACGATTGGTCGGGCAGCACGTAACTCTGATGGCAAGGTTATCCTGTATGCCGATCGGATGACGGACTCAATGATTAATGCAATCAATGAAACCAATCGCCGCCGAGCCGTACAAGAACAATACAATATTGACAATGATGTAACTCCTAAAACCATTGTCAAAGAAATACGCGATTCCATTCGTGGTAAAGAAACTCAGGAAATGACCGCCAAGCTGTTGAAAAAGAAGGGCAAGGTCAGTAAGAAGGAAAAAGACGAAGTCATTCGTCAGTTGGAAAAGGAAATGCACGAAGCTGCCCGAGTCCTCGATTTTGAACGGGCAGCCCAGTTACGCGATATCATCATCGAAATGAAAGTTGAATAAACCGGGGCAACCCGGTTTGCGTATTGTATTTTTAATGAAGAAGTTTATCATGTATAATGAATAAGGTTGAGGTAAATTTAATATGAAACAAGATGTTATCCATATCAAAGGGGCACGGGTCAATAATTTAAAAAACATTGATCTGGACATCCCGCGCAATAAACTGGTCATCATGACCGGACTTTCAGGTTCCGGAAAAACATCGTTAGCCTTCGATACGATATATGCGGAAGGCCAACGAAGATATGTCGAATCACTGAGTGCTTATGCCCGTCAGTTTTTAGGCAATACCGAAAAGCCGGACGTGGACTTGATTGAAGGATTGTCTCCGGCGATTTCCATCGATCAGAAAACCACAAGCAATAATCCCCGATCGACCGTCGGTACCGTGACGGAAATTTACGATTATCTACGGTTGCTTTATGCCCGTATCGGAACGCCGTACTGTCCCACACACCACACACCGATCCAATCGCAGACCGTCAAACAAATGTTGGAGAAGGTTTCCCAACTCCCTGATCAGACACGGATTCAAATCCTGGCTCCGGTGTTACGTCAACAAAAAGGAACACATAAGGATCTGTTTGAAAAACTGTTAAAAGAAGGATTTGTCCGTGTACGAGTCAATGGCGAAATTCATATGCTTGAGGAAGATATCGTGTTAGAAAAAAACAAGAAACATGATATCGATGTCTTGATCGATCGGATCATCAAGTCTGATGAAAACAAGACACGTCTGCACGATTCGTTGGAAACAGCTCTACGTCTTGCGGACGGGTTAGCCATCGTTTCTGCCAGTGATCAGGAAATCCTGTTTTCACAACGCTACGCATGTATGGAGTGTGGCTTTGCGGTAGCAAGACTGGAACCCCGTTTATTCTCATTCAACTCCCCGTTAGGCGCATGTGAGACTTGCAAAGGTTTGGGAGTCACGCAAAAGGTCGATGTGGACTATTTGATTCCTGATCGAAGCAAAAGCATCCGTCAAGGCGGGATTGCTTATTATAAAAACATTGTTGACAGTGAAAATCTGGAGTGGCAAGTATTTAAGACCCTGTGCGATCACTATCAGATAGATATGCGCAAGCCCATCAAAAATCTGACGGACAAAGAAGTAAATATCTTGATGTATGGTTCCAAAGAACCCATATCTTATACGATTTCATCTCGCTCAGGGAACACCTTTTCTCGAAATGATTATATTGAAGGTGTCGCTTCATTGATCGAACGTCGTTTTATGGAAACCACATCGCAAATGTCAAGAGAGTGGTATGCCAGTTTTATGTCTGAATCCACCTGTGAAACCTGTCATGGTCGCCGGTTGAATGAAATGGCATTATGTGTACAAGTAGGAATCAAGAATATAAATGAATGGACGCAAATGTCCGTGAAGAATGCATTGACATATATAGATCAGTTACAACTGGGACCGATGCAAACCGAAATATCCCGGCTGGTACTCAAAGAAATACGTGAACGTCTGGAATTTCTGAAAGACGTTGGTTTGGAGTATCTGACATTGGATCGTATTGCCGGCAGTTTATCCGGCGGTGAAGCACAGCGCATCCGACTGGCAACGCAGATCGGCTCACGGCTGACCGGCGTTTTATATGTGCTTGATGAACCATCGATCGGACTCCATCAGCGGGATAACGCAAAGCTGATCCGTACATTGAAAAATATGCGTGACTTGGGAAATTCACTGATCGTTGTTGAACACGATGAAGAAACGATGATGGCATCGGACTGGATCGTTGACATTGGTCCGGGAGCCGGGGAACATGGCGGTGAGGTCATTGCCAATGGAACACCGGAAGAAGTGAAAAACAATCCCAACTCGATTACCGGACAGTATTTATCGGGCAAAATGTTCATTCCCATCCCATCCGTTCGCAGTAAAGGAAACGGTCAAGTACTGAAAGTTATCGGAGCAAAAGAAAACAACTTAAAAAATGTGACAGTTGAGTTTCCTTTGAATTCTTTTATTGCCGTGACCGGTGTCAGCGGCAGTGGGAAATCTTCGCTGGTCAACGAAGTCCTATGCAAAACCCTTCAACATTATTTGGGCAGGGCGAAAGTCAAACCGGGGTTGGTGGATAAAGTTACGGGACTTGAATATATCGATAAGGTCATTGAAATCGATCAAGACCCGATCGGCCGGACACCGCGTTCCAATCCGGTTACCTATACAGGAATTTTTGATGATATCCGCGATTTGTTTGCGTTAACACCGGAAGCAAAGGTGCGGGGATATGACAAAGGCCGCTTCTCATTCAATGTCCGTGGCGGACGATGTGAATTGTGTCAGGGTGACGGTGTCAAACGCATTTCCATGCACTTTCTGCCGGATGTTTTTGTTCCTTGTGAAGAATGTGAGGGCAAACGGTATAACGAAGAAACACTTCAAGTGACATACAAAGGTAAGAACATTTACGAAATATTGGAATTAAGCGTGGAAGATGCCATTGAATTCTTCACCAATGTGCATAAAATCAAGCACCGCTTACAAACGCTGTTAGACGTCGGTTTGGGTTACATCAAACTCGGGCAACCGGCTACCACACTTTCGGGCGGTGAAGCGCAACGTGTAAAACTGGCCAGTGAACTTCAACGGCGGGCAACAGGGAAAACGGTCTTCATTCTTGATGAACCGACGACCGGCCTTCACAGCCATGATGTGGCAAAATTGCTCAAAGTATTGCAGAGAATCGTCGAAAATGGCGATACAGTCATTGTTATTGAGCATAATCTTGATATTATTAAATCAGCAGATGTTATTATAGATATCGGACCGGAAGGCGGCGATGATGGCGGAACGATTTTGTGCACCGGCACTCCTGAGCAAGTCGCTATGCATCCAACCAGCTATACCGGACAGTATCTGCATAAACTTTTCCATAAAAAGGAGGGATGAGCGTGAGTTTCGAAGCAAAATGCACCATGCGTGAAGTGAAGGACTATTTTCAGTTTCAACAAATCACGGGAAATGATGAATCGTTGAATCGTTGGGTCGTTGTTCCCGATCTTAACCGCCCCGGACTTGAACTTACCGGATTCTTCGAACACACCGAACCGCGGCGCATCGTTATCATGGGTGATAAGGAAATGGCTTATATCGAAACAATTTCTGAAGAACAGCAACGCTATGTGTTTGATCGATTGACCGATGGATGGACACCCTCCATCATCCTGGCAAGAGATTATTCATGTCCGCCAATCCTAAAGGAAATCGCAGCATATAAAAACTTCCCGATTTTTGCATCTGAGCAAAAGACATATCGTCTGATGGTCGATATCATCAGTTTTCTGGATGAGCATCTATCACCGACAGACAATATTCACGGGGTTTTGATCAGTGTTTTTGGTAAAGGGGTACTCATCACCGGGGAAAGCGGTATGGGCAAATCGGAGACAGCGCTTGAACTCATCCGAAAAGGTCATGTGCTGGTTTCGGATGATCGAGTCGACATTCGCCGTGTGCACAACACAGTAATCGGATATGCTCCTGAACTGTTGAAAGGCTTACTGGAACTGCGGGGTATCGGGATCATCGATGTTGCCAAGATGTTTGGGGCTTCGGCTTTGTTGGACAGTGCACGAATTGATTTTGTCGTGTATCTTGAAAAGTGGGATGACTCGAAAGATTACAAACGTGTGGGCATTGAAACCAACAAGGTTATGACCATGTTGGAAATTGATGTTCCACAGCTGTTGTTTCCGGTTAAAGAAGGCAGAAACTTAGCCATATTGATTGAAGCGGCTGTAACCGATTTTACGCTCAAAGACAAAGGATTTGATGCCGGCAGTGATTTTGACCGGCGGGTATTTGATTACATAGAACGTCAGAATAAATTAAACAGAGAATAAACGGAGGATTTATGAAATTTTTTCCAGATTTACAAACCTTTTTGGATGTCGGGCCGATTTCCATCAAGTGGTATGCCGTATTGATATTGGTGGGCGCTTACCTGGCTTATTACTTAAGCTATCGCAATCTAAAGAAGCTCGGA
>JANJWY010000159.1 GCA_024709285.1 Erysipelotrichaceae bacterium | reverse complement strand
TAGGTTTATTGTCTAACACCCGAATAGTACCGCCATGAGCTTCAACGATCGATTTACATATCGATAACCCCAATCCCAATCCTTGTCTGGTCCGCTGATTCTTCGTCTTAAACGAATAGAAACGGTCAAAGATCCGCAGTTTTTCACTGTCACTCAAACCCGGACCGGAATCGGCCACCTCAAAGACTACCAGATTTTTTTGTTTCTTTACGGAAAGCAGAATGGGTGTGGTTTCCGGGGTATATTTAATGGCATTCTGAATCAGGTTGATCAACACTTTGATAATAAGTTTACTGTCCGCATGGACAAACAAAGCTTCACTTGGAATGTCGATTTTAATGGGATGCGTCTTGACATTGGAAAAAATCGATAGCACTTCTTCGACAATTTCTTCAACGATATGCTGCTGAAAATCAAAACCGATCGTACCGTCCTGGATTCTCATCATGCTCAGAATATTCTCAACAGTTTCCAGAAGCCATTGCGAATCTGAACTGACATTACCCAAAAGGTCAAGAATGATATCCTTGTTAATGGAATCATAGTTCTCGACGATTGTCTGAACAGAACCGATGATGGAGGATAGCGGGGTTCTTAAGTCGTGAGAGATTGCCGACAATAGTTGCACGCGCATTCTCTCCTGCTCGATTTCCAATAAAGATTCCTGCTGTTTTTCGATCCAACGCTGACGATCTTGAGCCAACGCCAATTGAGCACAACAAGCCTCAATCAGTTCTTTCTCAGCTTCATTCAAATCGATTTGAGGAATGATGATGACACCTGTCGGACCGGTTTTTGAACGGACCGGAAAAAAGTGATGGCGCAGTGAAATATCCTGATTGATCGCTATTGATAAATGCTGAGATTCTCTCAAACAGTCATCGACCGCCTTTTGAAACTGACGGTTCAGTTTTGTTGTCGGATAGACAACCATCTGTTTTTCTTTTAATGAGTAAGTAACTATAAAAATCTCAGTTTTAAGTATGTGAGAAAGCCTTGACTGAAGACTGCTGATTGCCTGATCAAGATTCATAGCCTGGAAAAACTCTCGGCTTACATCAATCAGCATCTTAATCCTCGCTTCTCTTTCATCCGCAAGTTTTGTTTCAAGTGTGACTTTCTGAGTCAAGGTTCCTGTAATGATCGACACAATCAGCATGATTCCAAAGGTATAGAAGTAATCCGGTGTATTTACCCGTAATGTGTATAGTGGTTCTGTAAAGAAAAAGTTGAACAGAATGACAGAGCCCAATGAAGCGATGACTCCATAAACAAATCCTTCAGTCAGCCGTGAAGTAAAAAAGACACTCAAAAGATAGGTCAAAATGATCGTAGCCTCCGGCCATTTCAATTCTCTTAGCCATAAAGAGAAAATCGTAGCCATGGCAAGAAACATGATTACAATCAGAATATTTCTGGTATGTCGTTTAAATTTCTCTTTGTTCACTTAACTTCCCGCACTTTCATACACTTTCAACCCTGCCTGCCATAAGTATACACCAAACAAGGTAAAAATAAGCGCAATCCCATACAAACCGCCCAGATTGACCCACGGATTTTCACGAGTCATAAAGTATCTTGCCGGGAAATACGAAGTAAAAGCAAATGGAATCACGTAGGTGATGGTAAACTGAATGATCTTATGATAAATCGCAATCGGATACTTCGCAAATTCGTTGGTCGAATACACCATCTGAAGGATACTTCCGCTGCGCTTAGTCCATAACGCGATGGCACTGACCATCATCTTGATCGACGTATAAATCAAAGAAGCCATGATCAACGTTAAGGGCAATAGGATGATGTCTGTCCAAATCCACTGAATGATGCCTTGCGATGAAGAGTAAATGACCAGACTCAGTCCGATCAGCAATTCACCCAACGCATCGATCTGCCAGGTTTCCATGATAACATGCAACAGAGGGTGAATCGGCTTGGTCAGATAACGATCAAAATCTCCTCTTCTCACCATAAAATAAGCCACTTTCCAAAGATTGTCCGTGAAGAAATGATCGAGTCCCTTCGGAATCAATGAGAATCCATAGATAAAAACAATGGCCTCAAACGGATAACCGCTGAGCGTCGGAATCTGACTGAATATAATAAAAATAAACACCAGGGATGTCACTTGATCGAACAGAAAACTAAAAGCTCCGGTCAGAAAGTCAATCCGATATTCCAGTAACCGTTTAAAATATTGGGCGATAAAGGTTTTATATAACCGTAGAAAATGGCTCATATCAACCTCCCTGAACGCTTAAGTAGCGCTTAGCGATAGAGAAAATCAATGCTGACAGAAGATAGAGCATAATCACCCAGAATATCTGCAACGCCATCGCATTAAATACCGTCATTCCACTGTATTTTCCCATAAAAATCATGACCGGTGTATAGCTGATGGAAGCAAAGGGCATCAGTTTAATCGGATCTGCGAATACTTTCGGCAGAAAATCCAACGGAATCATTGAACCTGACAAGAAGTTCACCATGGATTGCTTGAGAATGCTGAATCCCCAGAGATTCTTCAAAAAGAAAGCCATAAAACCGAAACACAGATCAAAATAGAAGTTTACCAGAAAACTGAGTGAAGCGCTGAAAAGAAACAACAGGATTCGAACGGGCGATATCATCCAAACTCCAAACTCCACAAAACGGTAAATCTCGATACCGATCAGCATCGGAATAAAAATCAAAAGAAAAGTCAGGATGGTTCCGCCCAGATCTGTGAACATCAGACTTAAATCCAGACGCACCGGTTTGATCAGACGCATGGATATGCTTCCTTCCACGATTTCCTCTGCAACCGTATAGGTTGCCTCACTGTGAATCAGAAAACGTGTCGCATTGGAAAGAAATATGAAAACGACCATATCGGAAAATGTAAATCCCAACAGTGTACCGCCGGTATTGGCGAAGACGGTTTTCCAAAGGTAATACATGATGAAACTGAAAAGCAATTCGCCCACCAGAAAACCGAGAATATGGGTGCGGTAGGCAAT
>JANJWY010000149.1 GCA_024709285.1 Erysipelotrichaceae bacterium | reverse complement strand
TTCACCACAATCCAGATTTAATTGGGATTTGCGTCGGAAGAGAATTAAGGAGAGTTTGGTTGGAAAGGAGTGAGCATATGGGGAATATGCTTTGGACCTATGATCAAATATAACAAGGAATCATTAAGGGCGTTGTCTTCGGTTGGGGTTGGGAATGTATTGTCATCGGTGGTTTATGTGGTTGGGTTTGTTGGATTTGAGAGAAACGGCTCAGAAATGACGCGTGTGCAATTATTGCGTGTCCGGGATGTTTCGGTGCTCTCCGTGGATTTTCGTGTTTCTGGAAGCTTTGGTGAGTCTGATGTTCGGGTATCTGAGTTTGTTTCGGTGGGATCGGATCGATTGGAATGTGAGATCGCATTTGGTTCGGTGTCGGATGTTTCGGTGCTTGGGGTTGTGACGGATAAAGGTGAAATCGTTGTTCGATGGGAAGAAAGAATACAATTCGAATTGAATCTGGGTGAAGTTTCGGATTCATTTTTGATCTCTAACTTTACCAATTATAGCTTGTTTCCGGAAATCCATCCTGACTACTGGATGTGCTGTTGCGGGGGGATCAATGACCGGGAACATCAGACATGTGCCAACTGCGGTGCAAGATTTTCGACGATGTCTGAGTTTGTGGATAAGGGTGTTGAGAAGGTCGTGTGTGAACAATATGCGAAGGCACATCCGATATCTTATAACGTTGCTTTGACCTTTGAGGACAATCTGAACAAATATGTTGAGGGGATGGTCCGGGAAACCTTGTTGGATAAGAGTGTGGTTCTGGATTGTCTGCCTGTTGATACTCTGAAAAATGACTATGGGAATTTGGTTGAGAAAATCCTTGTGCAAAGTGTCGTTGAGAAAAAGAAGAAGCGCAAACTGCTGATTGGCGGTGTGTCGCTGATCTCACTTGTGATCATCGGATATGTACTGTCAGTGACGGTTTTCGCCAATTTCTTCACCTACATTCGGGCGAACGATCTTTTTGAAAAAGGGGAGTACGCTTCGGCCAGTGAGTTGTTTGAAAAACTGGGCGAATATAAGGACAGCGCTTCTAAGGGCTTAGAAGCGAAATATCATGTGAGCCTGGCGAAGATGGGTACCGGTGATTTTGACGTTGCGTGTACGTTTTTTGAGCGTTATAACGTGCTTGACAGTCCGTTGAAGTATAAGGAGTGTGTGTATGCATGGGCGAAGAGCGATGCTTCCAAAGGGATGTATCTGGTCGCTGCCGACCGTCTGAAAAAAGTGCCGGGATATCTGGATGCCAATGAGCTGGTCAGTTCGTATGAATATGATCATGCGATCAAGGTGGAAAGTGATGAACAGTATGAAGAGTCGGTTATTTTCTTCTATCAGTTACGAGGGTATAAGGATTCGGAGAAGAGATTTTATTACAATTTGTATCAAATCGCGAAAAGGCAGTTTGTTAAATACGGAATTGCTTATGGGGTTTCTTATAAAGGGATGTTTGAATATACGATCGAGGACATTTGGGATGGACTGCGTGAATATGGTTACGAACTGAGCATCACGCATGACGATGTCTTCTGGGATGTCGTGCTTATGGGAAGATTCCAGAACAGCTCCGGATACTTTCTGCGCCGGTATACGTACAAAGAGTCCATCTGGATTTCCTATAATCTTCCTTCACCATCGTTTGACTATTTCGTGGTCGATGATAATACGATCATGGCCTGTGATGAGGATGATGATACATGTAAGCCCTGGCTGGCCATCCAGTTCACCTCAGAGAGAGCTATCACGGTGTATAATCACCACGACAAAAAGACATACAAGCTTTCAAAATAATGATTTCAAAACTGCTTCGGCAGTTTTTTCAATTTTCACTTGAAATATATCTGACTTTTGATACAATGAAAACCTATGTAAATGGAGAGACAAATGGCTAGAAATACTGAGAGCATCGAGACCGCAGTAAGGTCGTCAAAAAATCAAGACGCAGATTTGAATGAGCTTGAGAATGCGGTGAAAAGCATCAAGAAACTGTTGACATGGTATGCGAAAAGCGATATCGTGCAACCAGGGTTTACATATGAAGATTACGCTTGGTATGGTACTGAAGGCAATATCCGGCGTAACTCTTTAGCAGAAAGTCTTCTTAACGATCAGAAAGCATTTCTGCATCTGATGGAAGAAGGATTTGGGGATTGGATGGATCGTAAGGAACCGATATTCAGGATCGGATCCAGTCTGATGATGGATTTCACTGCATTGCAAAACCAGATAAAAACTACTTCATCATCGGTTGCTCAATCCGGTGTAAATAAGAAAATGATATCGTTTTTAAAAATGTATACGTACACCATTGCATTGTTTTTAACAAACATGTGTCATATCCTTGAAATTAAGGATGAGCCCGAATATCAGAAATTCTTGATCAGATTTCTTGGAGAAAATGTGGCACTGACCGAAGAACTGTTTGACATAAAATTTGAAAATTAAAAGGAGAGCGCGATGAAACGATTCTTACCTGATTTTGAAATTGAGAAGTTTGAATATATTGAGGGCATCGTCGATTGGCTGAACCACCGTAAAGATCCCAAATCATTCATTACCATGGAAAATATGGCTGAGAAAAAAGTGATCGTTGAGGCTATGGTAAACTGTTTTGTGTTCAATGAATTTCATAATCAGGATGTTGAAATCATAACTCATTGTCAGTATGACGGAAACAAACACGGCGAATTTGGTCATTTTGTCAATTTGGAACCAATCGTAGAAATCATGGAAGCAGATGAACGGAATGTTCAGGCGGTGCTTGACAAGTTTCACTGTGATTTCTACGATGTAAATACCTATGCGGATCAGTTAATGCTTTATTCGCGTTGCGCACGCTATGACATCATGGATCGCATTCAAGACAGAAAAGTATTTGGGGCAGATGTGACCGGTATCGACTATGCCCTGGCCCATGTATTGCTTGTTTACAAATATGAAATTGCCTGGGTACTCCATGAGCTTATCAACATATTTGAGATTGAGGGAATGAAATCTTTTGTTGAGTACTTTGCGAAGTTTATGATGAAGAATCCGTTTCTGGATTTAAGGAAATAAAATGTTTAACTTTTTCAAAGAAAAAAACGATCCGGAAAGTCTTGAGGTTGTTCGAAAACTCGACCAAGATTTGTTTGAACAATTACTCTTTGAATTCAAAGACGAAGACTTTTACTTCAATCATCGTTCTCCCATCAATCTAGCTCAAATCGACATGTCAGATCCCCAACCGGTGAAACGGCTGATAAATATTGAGGAAATCGATGCCGTTTTTATTCATGCGGAAGATATGGCCAATATGTTTTTAGTCAATGAATACCAGCCTTCAAAGCAGACATTGACTCTGATCAACAATCTTCGAAAAATCTCTCTAGAATCACAAATCGCTCTCTATGCTCTGCTTAACAAAAAGAATCGAAAGCAAGTAATCAGAGGCAGCCTGGATTTTGAAGTCAGTCTGATGCTGACTCATTTCAAATCAGCCATATTTTTGATTTTTCATGAAATCTTTGAGACCTATGATATCCGGGTTTACCCGACATTCAGAACCAAGACAAAAGAGTATGTTCTGGCATACAGACATAATCAGCCGTGATGAGTACGCTCATCACTTTTTTATTTCGTTAAAAAGTTACACGTCATCGTGTAACTTAGCCTTTATTTTTCAAGTGGTAACCACTGTAACACACGCTGGATTTGCGCATCCCAATAATACCATTGATGGTCTCCCGCAGATTCCTCATAGGTCAGATCATAATCCAAAGATTCAAGATGCTCTTTCATCGTTACGTTTTGAGCATACAAGAAATCTTCAGTACCGCACCATATATAGACTTTTGGCAGCGGTTCTTTCGAAAGTTTCAGATTCGAAGCCAACGCCAGCAAGTCGTTGTCACTGCCCGAAACAGAAAGAGCATCACCGAAGATATTTGTCCAAAACGGCTTTTCCTCCGTATGTTGATTTTCTAAGCAAATCGCCGATACATCCAGTGCCCCAGACAAAGATGCCACCGCACCAAAGCGATTTGATGTACCAAGTCCCATTTTAACAGCGCCATAACCGCCCATCGAAAGCCCGGCAACGAAGTTATCTTCCCGACGAGGGGAAAGATTATTGAAAAACGAGTGACAAATCTTGGGAAGTTCATCTGAGATAAAGGTCCAATACTTATTTCCATGGTTCATATCGGTATACCAGCCCAAATGAGTCGAAGGCATGACGACAGCCAAATTCAACTCACTCACATACCGTTCGATCGAAGTGTTTCTCAGCCATACCGAATGATCATCACTCATGCCGTGAAGAAGATACAAAACGGGGATTTTTTTATCCGAAACAACGTCATTTCGCTGAGGATAGATGACATTCATCTGCATACTCATCCCCAACGTATGTGAGAAGAAACTAACTTGAAAAAGTGCCATTGTGACGACCTCCCGGAATGTCAGACAACGAAATGCTTACATTCATAAGCAAGTGATGATCACGTTCTTCACCATTTTATCATGGTGCGGCAGAAATGAAAACCAAGTATGAAATAAGTGCTTTTTATGATAAAATTTTTAAAAAGCTTGGAAGAGTGTTTGGGTGAATGGAATAATCAGGATGAAACTTACCTTATACCAAATATCATAAATAAAACTGAGCAAAGAACCCACCCATTGACCGAGAATTATAATGGTCAAATATCGTAGAGATATAAAAGTATCATATGATACTTAAATATTGACGAATCTTCAATAAGGGGGTAAAATGAAGATGCCAAAAGAAGAGCGAATAACAGAATCTAAAAGTGAGATAGAAATTTTTATCCATGAGCTGCGATTGGCTTTGGCCAATAAAAAGAGTTTTATCCGAGTTATCGAAAAAAAGACTTCTGAAATCGGACGTGACGCAGAGCAGACCAATGCTTCGACAATTAGTACATTATTCCCGGATGAATATCCACATATTGCATTGCGAAGAGAACTTAAAAAGCTTGAAGTAATTGATTACATGTATTCAATGACAGACAGTTTGTTTCCATATGGCAATAAACTGAAAGTGTTTGGGAAGAATTATTCGGGGGCTGATGTATACATTAAACTGAAGCTTGAGTTTGAATATGATAAATCCTTTGAAAATGCAATTGTTCTGGTCTTGTCCTTTCATAAATCAACTCGACCTTTTGGATTAAATGAATTTCCGTATGAGGTGGAAAATGAAAAAAAATAGTTCCTTTGCGTTTTGCCCGATATGTCTGAATAAACACGAAATCCTTCAAGTTGAAGTACAACAGGAAGATGTTTTCCAACATCAAAAAATTACGTATCATGCTCAGTATGATTACTGTGAAATTCATGAAGTTCAATGGGCAAATGAAAAACAGCTCAAAAATAACAGTATTCGATTAAAAGATGCATATCGAAAATCAATAGGATTACTGACCTCAGAAGAGATTAAAGCCATTCGAGAAAAATACAAAATTTCTCAGGAAGCATTGGCTGTGGTGTTAGGTTGGGGGAAAAAAACAATCACCCGATATGAGACTGTCAGCATTCAGGATAAAGTGCATGATGATGTGTTGCGTAAAATTGATATAGATCCATTGTGGTTTTTTGATTTTGTTCTGCGAAGCAAAGCGGAAATCGACCAAAAACACATGAACAAATACCTGTTGTCATTAAAGAAATATCAGCGCGAAGCGAATTTGAAATTTTCAGAGAAGTCCTTGTATTTGGAGTACTATGATATTGACATAAATGATCAAGTGGGAAATATACGGCTAGATCCGGACAGACTTACATTTGTGATTAACTACTTGGCCACGAAAGTTCCGGATCTATCCAAAAACAAAGCCATAAAGTTATTACTTTTTGCAGATTTTCTGCACTTCTGTACATACGATCAAGGGATTACAGGTCTGGCCTATCATTTCAATCAAAATACCATTTTACCCAAAGGTCACGAGGAAATTTTTCATCTCGAAAGAATTCACATTAAGGAAATTATGGAAAATGATTATTCGAAGTATGTCATTGAGCCTGATTCTGGTGTAAAATTTGACTTATTGGATATAACTGAAATAAATGTTCTGGATTCTGTAATTGCTAAGTCACAAAAATCCGATATTGAGGAATTAATCGCAAAAATCAGAGTCCGAACAGGTCCTTCCAAGGATAAATCAGTCGATTTATTATCTTACCGTATCGCATGTGATTTAGAGCTTAACACACGATAGGAGAAACTCATGGGACACATCACATCACGAAATCATTATGAGAATCTGGTAGCACGACTCAACCGCTTTCCACAGGGAGCACCACCCAGTGAAACCCTCTACAAACTTCTAAGCATCCTTTTCAGCGAAGAGGAAGCGCAGTTTGTTTCCCTTTTGCCCATACAGGCATTCACTGCGGATATCGCCGCCAAACGCACCGGAAAAACGACAGAAGAATGCGAAGCGATCCTCGATGGATTGGCCTCACGGGCGATTTTGATCGACTGGGTCAAAGATGGCATAGCTTATTATGCACTGCCGCCACCCATGGCCGGCTGGATCGAATTTTCCATGATGCGCATCCGCGAAGACATCGATCAGCACAGCTTAGGACAGCTGTTATATCAATACATGAATGTCGAAGAGGATTTCGTGCGCAATCTGTTTTTCGGTTCAGACACCAAAATCGTACGCGCCTTTGTGAATGAGGAAGCTCTTGCAACTAATACAAGTGATATTTTGGAAATCATGGACTACGAAAGGGCTACCCATGTCATCAACTCGGCGGAGCATATCGGCATTGGTGTTTGTTATTGCCGTCATAAAATGGAACACGTCGGCAAAGACTGTGATGCTCCCAAAGAAATATGCATGACCTTTGGCAATGTGGCGGATTCTTTGATCCGTGCCGGATATGCGCGCAGGGTAGAGAAAGAAGAATGTCTGGACTTATTGGATGTCGCTTATCAGCACAACCTGGTTCAAATCGGTGAGAACAGTCAAAACAATGTGGCTTTTATATGCAATTGTTGCGGGTGCTGTTGTGAGGCTTTGTTGGCAGCCAAGAAATTCGGTACCAGCGCTACCATCTCAACGACCAACTTTCTGCCCTCGATAGATGTCGAAACGTGTACGCTATGCGGATCTTGTGTGGCGGTATGTCCGATGGAAGCCTTGAGTGAAGCGGAAGGCAAGATAACTTTGGATGTCGATATGTGTCTGGGCTGTGGGGTATGTGTGCGCAACTGCTCTTTTGATGCAATGAAACTTATTGCCAAACCGTCGCGGATGATCACTCCGGTCAACAGTGTTCATCGCATCGTATTGATGGCCATAGACAAAGGAATGTTGGGCGATCTGATGTTTGATAACAGCTCACTGGCATCACATCGGATCATGGCAGCGGTGGTCAATGCCATCCTTGCCTTACCGCCCGCCAAACAGCTGTTGGCCAACCAGCAAATCCGATCAAAGTATTTGGCTAAACTGACCGCAAAAATATAGAAATTGTCAGCAGAAATGCTGACTTTTTTGCGTTTGTCCATAAAATAATAAACACTGTATTGCAAAGTAATTGCCATTACTATACAATCAAATTAAATATGCGGGGGATAACACATATGAACATAATAAAACGATCTTTCCTGATGTCATTGATCACTCTTTCACTGATATTTTCGTCTTTTCCGACCAACATCCAAGTGGCGGCGAAAGGCGGTTTTTTTTCGAAAGTTACTGAGAAAACCAATGCCAAACTGGGACCATCAATCAACAGTGCACTGAACGAATACAATGTAACAACCAAAGGTATCGAGCGGGTTAAAAAAGATACCGAACGCCTGCACGTATACATCGAGTTCTCACATCCATCTGTTCTGGAAGCCTTGGGAAAACTGGGCAGACTGGAAAATCTGAATGAAGAATTCGGATTGGCCGAAATGATTTTACCGGCGAAAGCGATTGAGGGGTTGGTCAACAATCCGCACGTCGTATCCATTCGTGAAGTCATGAAGCCTGTGGTCAATAGGGGTTATGGATTGACGGAAGGATTCAATGATCTTGATGGTCACGGAATTGAAACTTACCTGAAACTTAACAGTAAAGCCGGTGACGGTATTAAAATCGGCGTTATTTCTGATGGTGTCAGCGGCTTGTCCGATGCCATCGCAAATGGAGAACTGCCTTCCAATATCGTAGTCTTAAACGACCGTTTTGGCGGAGCGGAAGGAACGGCCATGCTAGAAATCGTTCACGATATGGCACCAAACGCCCAACTGTTCTTTCACGATTTCGGTAACAGCTCGCTTGATTTCATCGATGCTATAAACGCATTGGCGGCGCAGGGAGTCAATATCATCATTGATGATGTCGTCTACCTGGATGAACCGTTCTTTGAGGACAGTATCATTGCCAAACGTATCAATGAGCTCGTTGCATCGACTGGACTGTTATATGTGTCCTCGGCAGGAAACTATGCTCAGAATCATGCACAGAGCACATATCGGCCGGTGCTGAGCAATAATGTTTACGAACATGATTTTACCACCGCTGTCAGCGGTGTACAGCGCATGCCGATTATCATTGAGCCTATGTCCAGGGTATTGGTCATGTTGCAATGGAATGAACCATTTAACAACTCAGCTAAGGATATCGAGTTGGCTGTTTGTTCAGACAATACTACTTCGTATTGTCATATTTCTGACAGTTATCAGTTGGGTGCAGGTTATTCACCCCTTGAATATGTCGAACTTATTAATACCAGCAGCAGCCAAATCATGCAGTATGTTACGGTTTACAGTGAAACCGCACACAGCAATGTAACATTTGAAATATATTTGTTTGGTGGAGCCACCGTTGCTAATTACGGAACCCGCGCAGACTCTACTTTCGGACACTCTACAGCGGCCAGCGTATTATCAGTCGCCGCTACCTCCGATCCGACATTCTCCATGCAAAGTCCGTATTCATCACAGGGACCATTCACAATGGTCAATGGTACGACTCGCAGCAAGCCGGACTTTACCGGAGTTGACTGTGTTCGTGTTTCCGGATCCGGAGGTTTTCCAACTGACTTTTGCGGAACAAGTGCAGCTGCACCGCATATCGGCGCAATCGCGGCTTTGATGTGGTCTAACAACCGGTCACTTACCCGCTTACAGCTGATCGATGCCATGAAAGCAAAATCATTTGATCTTTATTCGACCGGATATGATTCTGCAACGGGTAATGGATTGATTCATTTGGGCGTATATGGCGCAGAAATCACAATTCTCAAGAATGATTATTTCGAAACATATTTTACATTTGACAAGCCGGGCAAGTTCTCGGTCGACAGCACCTCGGTATTATCTCTTACATCATCTTTGCATCATACTACGAAAATCAACGATGTCACCTATTACACTTATTTCGTTAATTTCAAAGGGTTGATCGATGGTTCAACCACATTGCGGTTTACCGCCACAGATTCATCGGTTCTATACCGTCGCAAGGTCGTCGTATCCAATCGACTGATTAACTTCAACATCAACGATCCGGATATCATTTATATGCAAATCAATCAGCCGCAGAAGTTCAATGTATCTTTGTATCCGGCCGTTGCCAACAATGCAAGTTTTACTTATACATCATCCAACACGACCGTCGCTACGGTTGACGCCAGCGGAAACATCTTGCCCAAAGCCGCGGGGGAAGCCCGTATTTCGATGAAACATACCGCCACGAACATGACTGAATCGCGGATCATCCGTGCCGGAATACTTTCGACATCATTAACGATTTCCCCAACACAGGTCAACTTCTATGTCGGTCAGTCCGTGCAGCTTAATGCCACATTGACCCCATCCAACACGACCTATAAAAATATCATTTGGCAGGTGGGTGACAGTTCTGTTGTTTCCATGGATGCCAACGGATATGTTACAGCCAACAAGATAGGCATTACGACCATAAGGGCGACTTCGCAAGACGGCTTTTCATCAGATATTATTACGGTCAAAGTTGTCGAACCGCTGACCGCTATCCGTTTTGAACAATCAAAATATACATATTACTATTCGGGCAGTGAATTTACACAAGTGCTGAAACTGATCAAAGAGCCGGCATCATCCAATGAGACTGACTTGATTTGGCAGTCATCGAATCCAAGTGCAGTCACTGTGGACAATCAAGGAAATCTGAAAATCAAAGGCATAGGAATCTCAGAAATTACGGTAAACAGTCCCAATGGGTTATCTGCTTCGACCATGGTGCACGTTGATCCTCAGCTGTTTGGCAATCAGGTTTCGGTTGAGCGCAATGGCGTAATCACAAATGCAGCCTTTACACTTTACGGTACTTACGGTCAGGTGATGAGCGTTGCAGAGATGAAGGAAGTTTATCGTCAGAATCTGGGTATTCCGGCGGGAATCGATGTTCAGTTCTATCGGCGCATCGTATATCAAGGGTCTGTTCAAACATTCGCCCTTGAGTCGGAGTACGTTTTCTATAAAAATGAAAACCTCTTTGCCGCTGAAATTCCTGTTTCGATTCAGTCGATCACCATTACCGATGTTTCCATCAATGAAAACATCTTGAATGTCAATGGCCGTTTTCAGCCCAACCGACCCTTTGACATCCGCTATCGATATATTGTATCGGATACCGCTGTGATACGGCCGGTTTCGGATTCAGGCAGTATGATGTGCACAGAGGAAGCAGTTGAATTTGCCTGTGCGGTGGCAAGTTTTGAAATCTTATCAACAGGTGCAGTGTCGATTACCGTCGAATCTTTTGACGGCCTTCACAAAGATACCGTTCGTCTGAATATCACAGGTGAGCCGTTTAATTATGCCATTGACGAAACCCAGGTACAGTCGCTGACAGTCACTTCTTTAACATCAGACAAGCTTAAACTTCAGTGGTCGAAAGTACTTCTGGCCACCGGGTATGAAATTTACCGATCGACATCCATTGACGGAGACTACGAGAAAATTGCCGATGTTTCTTCTTTATCTGCGAGCAGCTATGTGGATATCGGGCGCACACTTTTTCAGCCGACTTATTACAAAGTCCGGGCATACGTAATCACTGATGAAACGACCAGTTACGGTCCTTTCAGTGAGACGGTCATCGGTCAGACCCGGCCGGATCCTCTGACAAATGCTGCTGTCACATCAGTCAATCATACGACATTACAATTGACGGTACCGACTGATGCGAAAATCGTTTCGGTACAATGGGCATATTCCGGACATCCGGATGGACCTTTTACAGTACTTGCGGAAAGTACCAATCTGATTCAGACAGTTTCAAGTTTGTTTACCGGCAAAACCTATTACTATAAAGTCCGCTATGCCATCGATACAAGTTATGGACGAGTGTATAGCGAATATTCATCATCGATCAGTGCCGTTCCTATTCCGATTGCACCCACGGTTTCGGTCATTCCGATCAATTCCACCACGATCCGTGTAGAAATTTCGCAGGTGCAAGGGGCACACGGGTATCTTTTGGTCAGAATTATCAATGGCAAAGAAGAAGTCGTCAGCGATGCGAATTACGTGTCATTTGAATTCACGGATATTCGGCCGGGCGATCAAGTAGGATTTAAAGCCAAGTCCAAAGTTTTGTTTTTAACCGACTATACGTACTCGGTTTTCTCCCCGGTCACAACTGCCATGACACTTCCTGCAGCGGTGACAGATTTTGCTGTAACCAATGCAGATATATCATCCGTTTCGCTGAAATGGAATGCTTCAACAGGAGCTCATGGCTACGAGGTCAGTCAGTCATTTTCTTCAAGCAGCGGTTACAGTGTGATCGCAAACGTATCACAGTTGAACTTCGTCAAAACCGGACTGAACTTTAATTCGACATACTATTATCGCGTCCGGCCGTACATCGTTATTAACGGTTCGAAGTATTATGGCGAGTACAGCGCGGCTATTAGTGCAAAAACGATTGTTCCGACCGTTACAGGAGCTAGCGCAAAAGATCTTTCTTACAATTCAACTCGGGTTGAGTGGGCTAAAGTCGACTTAGCTTCAGGATATGAGATTCATTATTCCAAAGGAACCAGTACATCGTATGTTTTATTGAAAGCGCAGACGACGATAGGTTATACTCACTCATCTCTGACGACCAATACGAAATACAATTACAAAGTCCGGGCCTATTACTTAGTCGGAACAACCAAAGTATACGGAGCTTTCTCGAGTGTCGTATCCGCGACACCGCTGACAGCTGCACCCGTAGCAACGGTCACTTCGACGGGTTACAATTCTTTAAAAGTGAGTTATCCGGCAGTGGCAGGTGCCAGCGGTTATGAAATCAGTTATTCTCTGAGTGAAACCGGTACCTATACCAAACTTCCGCTGACGACAGCGCTGAGTGTCAATATTGCCAACACTCAGACCAATCGGACATATTATGTCAAAGTCCGTGCGTACCGGACGGTCAACTATGTCAAGATTTACGGGCATACTGCCTTGACTACGGGCAAGTCGGTTCCAAGTGCGCCAAGTCTGACGTTGGCTTCCGGCGGTTATGATGCGATCAGAGCAACGTGGGGTGCGGTTGCGGGAGCTTCGGGCTATCAGCTTTATGTTTTGGAAGGTTCTTCCTTTAAGATGCTGGCCGACACCACATCACTGACGTATACGGACACAGGAAAACTGACCGGTCAGGATGTGACTTACAAAGTACTGGCCTATCGGTTGGTCGATGGCTATAAAGTGTATTCCAATGAGACCAGAAGCGTAGGCAGGGCATTGCCGGCCGGTACGACCGATATGAAAGTGAGTGCCAGCAATGTCTTTGCACTGACGATGACGTGGACTGCGGTGACTGGATCAACAGGATATGAGATCAGTCAGTCAACGACATCTACCGGAACTTATACGGTGGTCGGGGATGTCGTCACTACGACATTTACCAAGGCATCGCTTTCTTTCAATAAAGTGTATTACTATAAAGTCCGAGCTTATCGCACCGTCGGATCTGTCAAACACTATGGTCCGTTGAGCAGTGTGTTCAGCGGGAAAACCGCATTGTTGCCGGTATCCGGGGTTAGTGCCGGATATACCAGTTACAATACCAATGTAGTCCAATGGCAGCCGGTAGAGGGTGCTTCGGGCTATGCTATTTATTATTCCAAGGGTACAAGTACGACGTATTCTTTTATCAAATATCAGACAGCGACATCGCTGACACATGCTTCACTGACCACCAATACGAAGTATAACTATAAAGTGCGTGCTTACCGGATGGTTGGTACGACGCGTGTCTTCGGTGCTTATTCGACGGTTGCTTCGAGCACGCCGCTGCCCATGCCACCGGTCATCTCGGTTGCTTCGGCAGGATATAATTCACTCAATGTCAGTTGGCCGGCAGTGGCTGG
>JANJWY010000114.1 GCA_024709285.1 Erysipelotrichaceae bacterium | reverse complement strand
TGTTGAACCGTGCACCGACGTTGCACCGCTTGGGTATCCAAGCCTTCTTCCCGAAACTGGTTGAAGGAAGAGCCATCCGTCTGCATCCGTTGGTAACTCCGGCATTCAATGCTGACTTTGACGGTGACCAAATGGCTGTTCACGTACCATTATCTGAAGAGGCTCGTGCCGAAGCTGAAATCCTGATGTTGGGTTCCAATAACATTTTGGGTCCAAAAGACGGTAAGCCGATCGTTACGCCATCTCAAGACATGGTCTTGGGAAACTTCTACTTAAACATGGAAGAAATGGCCGATGAGTTCTTTAAGAAGGCTGATTTACTGGAAACTTTGGGCGATCAGGAGACGGCTGATTTGTGGAGAGGATACGGGGCTAATGAAGGCCGCGTATTCAAAAGTCGCAATGAAGCTTTGATGGCTTATGAAAACAGACAGATTCATCTTCACACCCGTGTTGCTGTTCGGGCATCTTCGCTTAACAAAGATACCTTTACAGAAGATCAAAATAAGATGTTCTTAGTCACTACGGCCGGTAAGTTGATTTTCAACGAAATGTTCCCTTCGGACTTTCCGTATATCAATGAAATCACCGCCGCAAACTTTATTGCCACTCCGGATAAGTACTTTATCCCACAGGGTGCCAATGTCAAGGAAGTCATTTCTAAGATGGAAAATGCCAAGGATTTCAAAAAGAAAGATTTGGGATTGATCATCACGGAAGTATTTAATCGTTATTCAACCAAGAAGACTTCGGAAATCTTGGATCAGATCAAAGATTTAGGATTTAAATATTCAACGATTGCCGGCATGACGGTTTCATTAGCGGATATCAACGTAGCTCCGAACAAGCAGAAATATGTTGAATACGGAAAAGAAAAAGCTGCCGAACTCATGAGATTATACAAGCGCGGACGTTTGACGGCTCGCGAATGGGAACGTCACTTAACACAATTGTGGGACAACGTGAAGCTTCAAATCGGTGATGAACTGATGGAAAATCTGCCACGTAAAAACCCGATCAACATGATGGCGATTTCCGGTGCCCGTGGTAACCGTTCTCACTTTACGCAGTTGGCCGGTATGCGCGGATTAATGGCGAAACCGACTCAGTCGAAATCGAAGAAGGAATATCAGGCGAGCATTATCGAAGTACCGATTTACTCTTCGTTCCGCGAAGGGCTGAATGTGTCTGAGTTCTTTATCTCGACCCATGGCGTTCGTAAGGGGTTGACGGATACTGCGTTAAAAACGGCTGAATCCGGATACCTGACTCGTCGTTTGGTCGATGTTGCTCAAGATGTCATTATCAATGAAGAAGATTGCGGGACCGATCGCGGCTATTTAGTCGAAGAAATCGTCGATCGTAAGACAAATTCCGTCATTGAAGGTTTATATGACCGTTTGGTCGGTCGTTATTCGAAAGAGACGATCATCGATCCGGTTACAAAAGAAGTATTGATTGAAGAAGATGAGTTTATCAACGAAGCAACAGCGAAGCGCATCGTGGCTGCTGATGTAAGGAAAATGCATATTCGCAATGTATTTACATGTGATTCTACCTATGGTATTTGTAAGCGTTGTTATGGTCGCAACATGGCGACCGGTAAAATCGTTGAGGTTGGGGAAGCTGTGGGAATCATGGCTGCTCAATCCATCGGTGAACCGGGTACTCAGCTGACCATGCGTACCTTCCATACCGGTGGGGTTGCGGCTGCTGAAGGACAAGATATCACGCAAGGTTTGCCTCGTGTTGAAGAATTGTTTGAAGCCCGTCATCCCAAGAGTGCTGCCGTACTTTCTAAAATCGATGGAACCATCACGGATGTCATCGATCCGGAATCGGGCGGTCGCATGAAGATCGTGGTTTCCAATGAGAAGGAAAGCATCGAACATGAAATCGATATGACTCAAACCAAGCGTTCTTGGCTGAAGGTCGGATCGGAAGTTCTGGCCGGAGACAAACTGACGGAAGGTCAGGTCAATCCGAAGGAATTATTGGAAGTTGCCGGTGTGGCGGAAGTTCAGAAGTATATTCTGAAAGAAGTCAAAAAGGTATATGCTTCTCAAGGTATTGAAATTTCGGATAAACACGTAGAAGTCATGATTCGTCAGATGTTGCGTAAAGTTATCATCATTGACGGTCAGGATACATCGCTGTCGGCGGGTATGCAAATATCCTTGCCGCAAATCACCAATATCAACCGTAAGGCACTGTTATCGAACAAACGTCCGGCCATCTTCGGTCCGACGCTGTTGGGTATTTCGAAGGCTTCGGTTGAAACCGATTCATTCTTATCGGCGGCTTCTTTCCAAGAGACGACCAAAGTATTGACGGATGCTGCAATCAAGGGCAAAATCGATACATTGATGGGCTTGAAGGAGAATGTCATTATCGGTAAGCTGATTCCGGCGGGTACAGGTGCGAAGAATTATCGTGAGTCTACAGAGGAAATTATGGCCTTAGCTGCTGAGTTGAAGTTGGATCGTGAAGAGCGAAATGCAGACAAAGATGATTATATTTCGCTTCCGGAAGAGATGACTCGGGTCAGCGCAGAAGATTAATTATTATTTGATAACAATTGGGGAGCAAGGTGTTGACTTTGCTCCTCAATAAAGGTAAAATATTAACGCTTATGGATAAATTAGTTTCCCGTTGCGGAGACTAAATTTTCTGAAGAATATGACACACCAGGATGTGTGTGCTACAAATGAAAGGAGATTACTTATGCCAACGATCAATCAGTTAGTTCGTCAAGGACGTACAAGTAAGGTAACCAAGTCGAAGTCACCGGCTTTGAATAAAAGTCTGAATACCTTGCTGCGTACCAGTACCGATCTCTCTTCTCCGCAAAAGCGCGGAGTATGTACTCGGGTTGGTACCATGACACCGAAGAAACCGAACTCTGCTCTACGTAAATATGCTCGTGTACGTTTGTCCAACGGGATGGAAGTTACAGCATATATTCCAGGCATCGGTCACAACTTACAAGAACATAGTGTTGTTCTTATCCGTGGCGGCCGTGTTAAGGATTTACCGGGGGTCCGTTACCATATTATTCGTGGAACGATGGACTGTGCAGGAGTTAACAACCGCAAACAAGGCCGTTCGTTGTATGGAGCTAAGCGCCCGAAACCGGGTCAAGTTGCAGCGCCGGTCAAAAAAGGCAGATAAGCCGTTAATTGTGAAAGGAGGATTTAAATATGCCAAGAAAAGGACATATAGCTAAGCGTGATGTATTAATCGATCCGATATACAACTCGAAGTTAGTTACACGCTTAATCAACAAAATCATGATTGACGGTAAACGCGGTGTCGCACAATCGATTTTGTATAATGCATTTGAGATCATTGAAGAGAAGACAGGCCGTCAACCGATGGAAGTTTTCGAACAAGCGTTAGCAAATGTAATGCCGATGTTGGAGTTAAAAGTTCGTCGTGTCGGCGGATCTAACTACCAAGTACCGATCGAAGTTACTCAAGAACGTCGATTAACATTGGGTTTGCGTTGGGTGGTCAATTATGCTCGTTTGCGTAATGAAAAAACCATGGAACAACGTTTAGCCAATGAAATTTTAGATGCAGCCAATGGAACAGGTTCTTCTGTTAAGAAGCGCGATGATACCCATAAGATGGCTGATGCAAACAAAGCATTCGCTCATTACCGCTGGTAAGAGTGAGAGCTACAACGAAAGGAGAATCTACATATGGCACGTGAGTTTTCACTAGCTAAAACGCGCAATATCGGTATTATGGCTCATATTGATGCTGGTAAAACAACGACGACCGAACGGATCCTGTTTTACACAGGCCGTACACATAAAATCGGTGAAGTGCATGACGGTGCCGCTACGATGGACTGGATGGCGCAAGAACAGGAACGTGGGATTACTATTACTTCCGCTGCGACCACAGCCCAATGGAACGAACACCGTATCAATATCATTGACACCCCGGGCCACGTAGACTTTACCGTAGAAGTTGAGCGATCACTTCGTGTACTCGATGGTGCCGTTGCGGTATTGGATGCGAAGTCAGGCGTTGAACCACAAACAGAAACCGTTTGGCGTCAGGCGACCAAATACAACGTTCCGCGCATTGTATTTGTTAATAAATTAGATGCGACCGGAGCTGACTTTTATATGTCGGCACGTTCGTTGCTTACTCGTTTAGGAGCTAAAGCTACACCGATTCAGTTACCGATCGGCGTAGAAAATTATTTCGATGGAATCATTGATCTTGTTGAAATGAATGCCCGTTACTTCCAAGACGTTTCGAAGAAAGTGGATTTGATCAAAGAAATCCCGGCGGAATACATGGATTCTGTCCATCAGTACCGTGAAAAGTTATTCGAAATGTTAGCAGATTATGATGAAAATATGATGATGGCCGTTCTGGAAGGTGAAGTACCTACCGTTGAACAAATCAAGTCAGCCATCCGTAAAGCAGTTCTTACCGGCGAGTTTTTCCCGGTGCTCTGCGGAGCGGCGTATAAGAATAAAGGTGTCACAGCAATGCTGGATGCAGTTGTTGACTATCTTCCTTCCCCGTTGGATGTAGACCATATAACCGGGATACTTCCTAATGGTGAAGTCGTTGAGCGTCCGTCCAACGACGAAGAGCCCTTTGCGGCGTTAGCATTTAAGATCATGACAGACCCGTTTGTCGGTCGCTTGAGTTACTTCCGAGTATATTCAGGTAAGGCTACTTCGGGATCCTACGTTCTGAATGCTACCAAAGACAAGCGCGAACGCTTCGGCCGTTTGATGCAAATGCATGCCAACCACCGCCAGGAAATCACGGAAGTATATTCCGGTGATATCGCGGCGGCTGTCGGTTTGAAAGACACCACCACCGGCGATACGCTGTGTGATGAGAAGTTTCCGATCATCCTAGAATCTATGCAATTCCCTGAACCGGTTATCAATGTTGCCATTGAGCCGAAGTCGAAGGGCGATCAAGACAAGATGGGTCTGGCTTTAAGCAAATTAGCTGAAGAAGATCCGACGTTTAGAGCGTTCACCGATCCGGAAACCGGGCAGACAATCATTGCCGGTATGGGCGAGTTGCACTTGGATATCCTGGTAGACCGGATGAAGCGCGAATTTAAAGTTGAAGCGAACATCGGTGCTCCGCAGGTTGCTTACCGCGAAACCATCCGTCAATTGGGTGATTGCGAAGGCAAGTTTGTGCGTCAGTCGGGTGGTCGCGGTCAATACGGTCACGTTAAGGTCAAATTTGAGCCAAACGAAACCGGAAAAGGCTTTACATTCGTAGATGCAACCATTGGCGGTACGATTCCGAAGGAATATATCAAGCCGACGATGGAAGGCATTCAAGCCGCGTTAAACAACGGTTTGATTGCCGGTTATCCGATTATCGACATCAAGGCGACCCTCTATGACGGTTCGTATCATGAAGTCGACTCTTCGGAAATGGCGTTTAAGGTTGCCGGTTCGATGGCTTTGAAAGAAGCCGCGAAAAAGTGTAATCCGGTTCTGTTAGAGCCGATTATGAATGTCGAAGTTACAGCTCCGGCAGAATATCTGGGTAGCGTCATGGGAGATATTTCTTCTCGTCGCGGCCAGATTAAAGATCAGGAAGAAAGAGGCAATGCGGTTGCTGTTACAGCATTCATTCCGCTTTCGGAAATGTTTGGTTATGCAACGGATTTGCGTTCGTTTACGCAAGGCCGCGGCAGTTATTCAATGCAGTTTGATCACTATTCCGATGTTCCAAAGAGCATCAGTGAGAAGGTTGCCAAGAAGAACTCCAGAGATAACTAATCATTGATTTTGACAGGCTTTTATCATAAAATATAAGTGGTTTTAAAAAAACGAAATCAGGAGGAAAAATTGCAATGGCAAAACAAAAATTTGACCGCTCTAAAGTGCACGTAAATATTGGTACCATCGGCCACGTCGACCATGGTAAAACGACTTTGACAGCGGCTATCACATCTTACCTTTTTAAGAAGGGAACATCAAAGAAGGTCGCATATGACCAAATCGATGGTGCACCTGAAGAAAAAGCTCGCGGCATCACTATTAACACGGCTCACGTAGAATATTCGACGGAACACCGTCACTATGCTCACGTGGACTGCCCAGGCCATGCCGACTACATTAAAAACATGATTACCGGTGCTGCTCAAATGGACGGTGCTATCTTGGTTGTTGCTGCTACGGACGGACCGATGCCGCAAACCCGCGAACACATCTTGTTGGGCCGCCAAGTAGGTATCCCGCACATGGTCGTATTCTTGAACAAATGCGACATGGTCGATGATGAAGAATTAATCGACTTAGTTGAAATGGAAGTTCGCGAATTATTATCTGCTTACGGATTCGATGGCGACAACGCTCCGGTTATCCGTGGTTCTGCTCTTAAGGGTGGCGAAGGCGATCCGAAGTGGGAAGCAAAATTGGGCGAATTGATGGATGCAGTTGATGCATACATTCCTGATCCTGTCCGCGAAACTGACAAACCGTTCTTGATGTCGGTTGAAGACGTATTTACGATTTCTGGTCGTGGTACGGTTGCTACCGGTCGTGTTGAACGCGGTTCATTGAAACTGGGTGAAGAAGTTGAAATCGTTGGTATTCGTCCGACGAAGAAAACAGTTGTTACCGGTATTGAAATGTTCCACAAACTGTTGGACAGCGCACAAGCTGGCGATAACATCGGCGCATTGTTGCGTGGTGTTAACCGTGATGAAGTTGAACGCGGTCAAGTTTTGGCTAAAGTCAACTCCGTTAAGCCGCACACAAACTTCAAGGCTCAAGTTTATGTATTGAGCAAAGAAGAAGGCGGACGTCATACTCCGTTTGTATCGAACTACCGTCCTCAATTCTATTTCCGTACGACTGACGTAACAGGTGTTATCCAGTTGCCGGAAGGCGTTGAAATGGTTATGCCTGGCGACAACATCGAAATGATCGTTGAACTGATCAACCCGATCGCTGTTGAACAAGGCACAAAGTTCTCCATCCGCGAAGGCGGACGTACGGTTGGTGCCGGTAACGTTACCGAAATCATCCGTTAATCTAAACTAAACTCAAAAAGCCGGGAAACCGGCTTTTTCTGTATAAGGAGCAATATGCAATACATATATACCATAAAACTTATCGAACGTCTGCATGATCCTAAAAAATGGACAAATGATGATGAACAAGCTATAATCAGACACTTCGAATATCTCAAATATCAGATGCAACAGGGAACTATGATCCTGGCCGGCAGGACTCAAAATGATTTAAAAGATACTTTTGGCATTGTTATTTTTAATGCACAAGACGATGATGATGCACAGTCATTTATGGAAAACGATCCATCGATCCAAGCCGGTGTGATGATTGGGGCTTTGTATCCCTATGCCATCGCACTTAGCAAATTTGAGAACATTAAAAATGAGCGATAAGCTCATTTTGTCTGCTTCAATAAGAAATCAGGTATAAGACAAGGAATGATTTCGATTGTTTCCCATACATTACCTATAACATAAGGTTCACTTTTTAACAATTCTTCGACTTCTTCTTGGGTACTTACGGTAAAAAACGTGGCTGAACCATTGAGCATTTTCTCATCATTCAACAGACCGGCCGCAACAACAATCTTACCGTCTTCCTTTAGCTTTCGCAGATTTTCAAGATGAGCACTTCGATGCTCCATGCGCCGTTGCAATCCATCCGCATGATCTTTCCCAATAACTAAAAACGGCATAAGTACCTCTTTCTATTGTATGGTTTGAGCCAGACTCAAAATTTTATTGAATT
>JANJWY010000043.1 GCA_024709285.1 Erysipelotrichaceae bacterium | reverse complement strand
GTTGAAAGATCAATCATTTGATACGGAGAAATTTAAGCAGAAAGTACGCAGTTTTAAGGGAAATGTACCTCCGTTGCCTCAGGATCCTTATACAGCATCTTCGATTGCCTTTTTACAGTCCAAGCAAAACGGTATCGCCGTTTCATCAGCCGATAAAAAGCTGATCGAACATCTGATACTGGAAATGAAGCTTACCCCGGAAGTGGTCAATGTCTTGTTGGAGTATGTGCTTGAAAACAATCAGATGCGGCTTAACCGCAGTTATGTTGAGAAAATCGCGGCTAGCTGGATCCGTTTGAATGTAACTAATAAGGAAGAGGCATTGGCTCAAACCCATCGGGAACCGGTAAAGGGGAAGTCTTCACGTAAAGATGTGCTGCCCTTGTGGTTTGAAGAAGAAGATAAAGAGAATACGCAAAGTACACTAACACCGCAAAAATCGCAAACGCCGGTTGACCGGGCATCATTGATCAAGAAGATCAAAGGAGGAAACTGATATGAAACAAGTATCCTTACAGTTTGAACTGGATGATGAAATGAAAAAGCAACGCCGTCAGATGTATGAGGCATTGCTCACCCAGCCTGAAATCACAGCGTTCAAAGAAAAATATAATATTTCTGATGCGGACATTGAACCTTTTGCGCAGCGATATCAGCGCTGGCTGGTCAATATCCGCTTATGCAACGGCTGTGAAGGGTTGCATATGTGCCGGCAGAATGACCGTGGCCTGATTTTGGATATGGTCGTTGACAATGGAATTTTGATGCAGGAAGTCCGAAAGTGCGATTATCTGACCGCAGAGGAACAGCAGCGAGCTCATCTGAAAAAATTCATCATTTCCGATATGCCGGAACATTGGGCACAATTATCTCTGGCTTCGCTGGATTTGGATAATGAATCCGATGAGTATCTTCTTACCGTCACTCAAATGGCCAGCTGGGTGCGTTCGCCATTGGAAAAGGGGTATTATGTTTATGGTTTGCCGGGTGTCGGTAAAACATATCTGGTCGCCTGCGTAGCGAACATGATGGCTAAAAACGGGAAAACCGTGGCCTTTGTTCATGTTCCGACACTGATGCAACGATTGAAAAGTTATTTGGATAATCGGGATGAGTTTGAAAATGTCATTGGCAAAATGAAATCTGCGGATATTGCGATTTTCGATGATATCGGTGCGGAAAGCGTTACTTCGTGGGTGAGGGATGAATTGCTACTGCCGATTCTTAATGATCGGGCTGAACGCAAGAAAACGACATGGTTTACGAGCAATGAGGATTTGAAGAGTCTGAAGAATCACTACATGTATAATCAAAAAGGGGAAAAAGAAGAGATGAAGGCCATCCGTATCCTAGAGCGGATCGAGGCATTGGCTGTGCCCTTGCATTTGCGGGGCAATAACCGTCGAAAAGGTTAAATTTCTCTACCCAAGGATTTGAGAAAATGTTATCATTGAACAGAAATGAGGTGAGTCTATGGTAAAGAAGATCGGAGTACTGACTTCCGGCGGAGATTCGCCGGGAATGAATGCTGCGATTCGGGCAATTACCCGAAGTGCCATTTATTACGGACTTGAAGTTTATGGAATCAACAACGGATATCGCGGTTTGATTGAGGACGATATGTTTTTGATGGAGCGCAGTACTGTCAGTGATATTATGATCAAAGGCGGAACGATTTTGGGAAGTGCCCGGCTGCCTGAATTTAAGGATGTCGAGGTTCAGAAACGCGGATTGGCTAATTTGGCAAAACGCGGAATTGAGGCTCTGGTGGTCATCGGTGGTGACGGTACGTATAAAGGGGCTATGGCTCTGACAAGGTTGGGTGTTAACTGCATCGGCTTACCGGGTACCATTGACAACGATATTGCATCGACCGATTATACGATCGGTTTTGATACTGCACTGAATACCGTGATTTACTGCATAGATAAACTGCGAGACACATCGTCATCACACCATCGCTGTTCGGTGGTGGAAGTGATGGGTAACCGGTGCGGGGATCTGGCGATTTATTCCGGAATTTCCTGCGGTGCTGAGATTATCATTACACCGGAAGCAGGGTATGATGAACCCAGTGTGCTTGAACAGTTGCGTTATTATGAAGAAGTGAAAAAGAAACGTCATGCGATCGTCATCATCAGCGAGAAAATCACGGATGTTGAGACATTGGCAGCAAAGATTTCGAAATCGACCGGATTTTCCGGCCGTTCAACAGTGTTGGGTCATATTCAGCGCGGCGGTTCGCCTACGGCATTTGATCGGGTGTTGGCGACGCGGATGGGTGATAAAGCGGTCGAACTACTGATCAACGGTATCGGCGGCCATTGTATTGGTATGGTCAACAATGAAATCGTTTCATTCCCGATTGATGAAGCCTTAGGATTACCCAAAAAATCACGCAGACCGCTGTTTGCTTTGCATGAGCGGCTCGTTTAGGAGGAAATATGCTTAATTTACGTAAAACAAAGATTATTTGTACGTTGGGGCCGGCCAGTGAAACACCGGAAATGATCGAGAAACTCGCCAATGCCGGAATGAATATCTGCCGGCTGAATTTCTCTCATGAAGATCACGAAAAGCATTTGGCCCGCATTGAGAAAATCCGTGCTGTAAGCGATATGACGGGCTATAACCTGGGTATCATGTTGGATACCAAAGGCCCGGAAATCCGCTGCGGAATTATGAAAGACGGTATTTTGACTTTTAAAAAGGGTGATATCGTCAAAGTCACCAAAGAAGATGTTGAGGGAACCAATGAGCGTTTTCAAATCATCGTTCCCGAACTTTTCAGAGACGTTGTCCCTGGGAATTATTTGCTGATTGATGATGGGAAAATGCGTCTGACGATTTTGGAAAATGACGGCACGGAATTGACTTGCCGTATCGAAAATCCGGGTGTCATCAAAACGCGTAAAGGCGTCAATGTTCCCAATGTCAAGCTTTCGATGCCCTTTATTTCTGCGAAAGACGATGCTGACATTCGTTTCGGTGCCCGTCAGAACGTGGATTTCATCGCCGCATCCTTTGTCCGCAGAGCGGAAGATGTCGTTGCCATCCGTAAGATTTTAACAGAAGAGGGCAATCCGAAAGTACAGATCATCGCAAAAATCGAAAATCAGGAAGGCGTCGATAACCTGAAGGAAATCCTGGAAGTCTCTGATGGTGTCATGGTGGCCCGCGGTGATTTGGGTGTGGAAGTATCCACGGCGTTGGTTCCGATTTATCAGAAAAAAATCATTTCGATGGCCAATGAGTTTGGCAAGCCGGTCGTAACGGCGACCCATATGCTGGAATCCATGATGTCCAATCCGCGTCCGACCCGTGCTGAGGCCAGCGATGTTGCCAATGCCGTGCTGGATGGGACCGATTGTATCATGTTGTCTGGTGAATCGGCAGTCGGTGATTATCCGATCGAAGCCGTACAGACCATGGATATCATTGCCAAAAGCATTGAAGAGATTTTGCCGTATCGGGACAAGCTGGATCATGCCATCAAGTCCGGTAAGCGCACCCTTCAGGATGCCATCGGTATTGCGGTGTGTGAATCCGCATTGAATCTGGATGAAGTTGAAGCAATCGTTGCCTTTACTCAGGGAGGTTCAACCGCCCGCCGGATTTCGAAATTCCGTCCGCCGGTACCCATTTTTGCGGTTACTTTCACAAAAAGCGTTCAGCGTCGTTTAGAGGCGAACTGGGGCGTCATTCCGATTTATTCGGATATTCAAAATGAAATGACCAATGATGATGAACTGGCAAGCATCATCGCTAAGAACTTTGGTATTGAACCTGGCAAACAAGTCATCATTACCGCCGGTTATCCGACGGGTGAAGGTTCGGCCAATATGATGAAAATCATTGAAGTAAAATAAATTTATTACCGGATAATCTGTCAATTGTCCGGTTTTTTTTGTAAAATAGGAAGTGTGAAAAGAACAGGAGAATCCTATGAAAAAATATATCGGTATCGATTTAGGCGGAACCAATGTCCGTGTCGCCAAAGTTACGGCAGATGGCGAGATTCTGGCTGAAATCAAAAGCCCATCCTATGCTCAGGACGGACCAAGCAAAGTCATGGAGAATTTGATTGCCTGTATCCGAAAGATTGAAGGATGGCAGGATTGTTCGGGGATTGGTGTCGGCGTTCCCGGACCGGTCGACACAAGCAAAGGTGAAATGCTGATGGCTACCAATCTGCCAGGATTTGAGCATTACCCATTGGCTAAAACGTTGGAAAATGAGTTTAATCTGCCGACCTTTGTTGACAATGATGCCAATGTTGCCGGTCTGGCTGAAGCGTTGGTTGGTGCAGGCAAAGGGTTACCGGTCGTATATTATGTCACCCATTCGACCGGGATCGGCGGCGCGCTGATCGTTGATGGCAAAGTCGTTTCGGGCAAGCATGGTCATGCGGGTGAAATCGGAAACATCATCATTGACCGGGCTCGTAAGAAATATAATCACCTGAATGTCGGCGCGGTGGAAAATGAAGCCTCAGGAACCGCATTGGTGCGTAAGGCGAAGGAAGTCATCGATGAGAAAATCACTTCGGCCGGCGAACTGTTTGCGCTGGCAAAGTCCGGGGATGTGCGTGCGATGGAAATTGTTGATACGATGGCTTTTGATTTTGCGATGATGTTCTCAGCCATTGCCCATGTATGTGATCCGTATGCCTTTATCGTCGGGGGTGGTGTCATGAAGTCAAGAGACTTGTATTTTGAAAAGATGATTGAATATTACAAACAACATGTACATACCGGTATGCGTACCGTGGAATTTAAAGGGGCCATGTTGTCAGAACCGGGATTGATCGGTGCGGCGATGTTGCCTGTATCGTATGGAAAGTAGGAAAGTATGACTGAAAAATTAAGAAAATATGCGCAGTTGGCGGTTTGTACGGGGGTCAATGTTCAAAAGGGACAAACCTTGGTCATTCAGACGACGACCGACTGCAACGAGTTTGCGCGTTTATGTGTGGAAGAAGCCTATAAAGCAGGAGCCGGCTATGTGTTTATGCGGTGGAATGATGATCCGATCAGTAAGATCACCTATTCGTATGCCGATGTGGAGCGTTTGGAAAAGATTCCGTCTTGGCTGATTGATCAGTATCAGAGTTTCATGGATGAAGGGGCTTGTGCACTCAGTATCTATGCACCGACTCCGGGATTATTGGCAGAAATCGATCCGATGAAGATTCAACGGGTTTCGATTGCATCACAAAAAGCATTGAAAAGCTATCGTGAGTATATGATGGGCAATAAAGCGCAGTGGTCACTGGTATCCGTTCCCACCGTTGCCTGGGCTAAAAAGGTGTTTCCTTTGTTGAGTGAAGATGAAGCTGTCGATAAACTGTGGGAAGCCATATTTGCGGCCGTACGGGTCGATGAAACCAATGATGCCGTGGCGGATTGGGCTGCTCACAATGCCCGTTTGGCCGGGTATAACAAGAAACTCAATGACTTTAACTTTAAATCCCTTTCTTTTAAAAATGGTTTGGGAACTGATCTGGTGGTCGAACTTGTCGAACATCATCACTGGGCCGGCGGTGCTGAATTAGGTCAAAACGGAGTCGTTTTCAATCCAAACATTCCAACGGAAGAAGCCTTTACGATGCCGAAGAAAACCGGTGTCAACGGGACGGTCGTTTCAACGAAACCATTGAACTATCAGGGCCGATTGGTTGAAAATTTTAAGTTAACCTTTAAGGATGGTGCTGTCGTGGATTTCAGTGCCGAAAAAGAAGAAGCTGCGCTAAAGAATCTGTTGAATGTCGATGAGGGCAGTAAATATCTGGGTGAAGTAGCGCTGATTTCGCATAATTCCCCGATTTCCAACAGCGGCGTGCTCTTCTTGAATACGCTGTTTGATGAAAATGCTTCCTGTCACTTGGCGTTGGGTCGGGCTTATCCGATGAATGTCAAAGGTGGTAATGATATGAATGAAGAAGAGTTATTGGCAGCCGGAGCCAATATGTCGATGGAACATGTCGATTTCATGTTTGGCAGTGCGGATATGAGAATTATCGGAACCCGTTTTGACGGAAGCGAAGTTATCGTATTTGATCAAGGGAATTTTGTTATTTAGGTTAATGTTATTGACAAAAGGTCAACTTATTTGTATAACTAAAGAGTAAATACGGCGAAGAGGACAACAACATATCTTTCTGATCAGAGAGGGAAGCGGTCGGTGAAAGCTTCCTGATGAACGGTTTGTTTACCGCCTTGGAGTAGGTTTTTCGAAAAGAACCCGTTTTCCGCGTTAAGGAGTTAAGAGCACAGCAATGTGAACTAAGGTGGTACCGCGAGACTCTCGTCCTTTGGATGAGAGTCTTTTTATTACAATAAGTAGCGTGAAGGTATGATAAATATTAAAGAACATGAACGTTTAAACGTCATGAACCACTCATGTGCCCACTTAATGGCTCATGCAGTGAAGAATTTGTATCCCCAGGCGATGTTTTGGGTCGGACCGGTCATTACCGATGGTTTTTACTATGACATTGATTTAGGCGGGGATGCGATCCGTGAGGAAGATTTGCCGAAAATCGAAGCTGAAATGAAAAAACTGTCGAAAGACGGTAAGCGTATCGTCCGGGTGGAAGTCAGTAAGAGTGAAGCCTTGGACATGTTTAAGGATGACAAGTATAAAATAGACTTGATTTCGCAGATGAACGAAGATGATACGGTCATCTCCGTTTACAAGCAGGGCGATTGGATGGATCTTTGTCGCGGTCCGCACGTCGAGTCTCTTAAGGAACTGAAGAATTTCAAGTTATTGAAGGTTTCTGGTGCATACTGGAAAGGTGATTCAGAAAATGAGATGTTACAGCGCATTTATGGCGTCTGTTTTGAATCGAAAGAAGAACTCGATGAGCATTTGCGTTTGATTGAAGAAGCGAAGAAACGCGATCATAAGAAGCTCGGCAAAGAACTGGAACTGTTTATGATCAGTGAATACGGTCCGGGATTTCCTTTCTGGCTGCCCAATGGCATGATGCTTCGCCATTTATTGGAAAACTTCTGGTGGAAGGAACATGTCAAAGAAGGCTATCAGTTCATTCAGACACCGATCATGCTGTCACAGGAATTGTGGCAGATTTCCGGTCACTGGGAAAACTACCGTGAAAATATGTACACTTCGACACTGGATGAGCGCACTTTTGCCATTAAGCCGATGAACTGTCCGGGTGGATTGCTTGTTTATAAGAACTCATTGCACTCCTACAAAGATTTGCCTTTGCGGGTCGGTGAACTGGGTCTTGTTCATCGTCATGAAGCTTCCGGAGCATTGAACGGATTGTTTAGAGTGCGTAATTTTACTCAGGATGATGCGCATATCTTCATGACGGAAGAGCAGATCGAGAGTGAAGTCGTGCGTCTGATCAATTTTATCGACCGTATTTATAAAGTGTTTGGCTTGACGTATTCAATTGAACTGTCGACTCGTCCGGAAAAGAAGTATATCGGTGATATCGAAGTTTGGAATCGCAGTGAGGCAGCGTTGGAAAAAGCGTGTCATTCGGCGGGTAAAGAATGTAAAATCAATCCGGGGGACGGAGCATTTTACGGTCCGAAGCTGGACTTCCATATTCGTGATTCCTTAGGAAGAGTATGGCAGTGCGGTACGATTCAGTTAGATATGAATTTGCCCGAACGATTTGATTTGACGTATATTGCACCGGATGGTTCGAAGAAGCGTCCGATCATGTTGCACCGTGTTATTTACGGTTCGGTTGAACGGTTTATCGGTATCTTGATTGAGCATTATGGCGGGGCATTCCCGATGTGGCTGGCTCCGGTTCAGGCGGTCATCGTTCCGGTCAATCCGGATTTACACAGCGAAGCTGCACATGCGTTGGCGAAACGTCTGGAAGATTTGGATATCCGTATCAAAGTCGATGATCGCAACGAAAAGCTGGGCTATCGCATCCGTGAAGCACAAATCACCAAGATTCCGGTTCAGCTGGTACTGGGTGATGGCGAGATGGCGAACAACAGCATCAACATCCGTCGCTACGGTCAGCAAAACAGTGAAACGCTGCCGGTCGATGAGTTTGTAGCGAAACTTCTGCTAGAAATCAGCGAAAAGAGATAAGTTTTAGAGCAAGGAATTCTTGCTCTTTTTTTGTCGGATTTTGTCGGATAAAATGAATAATCATTCATGAAATATTTCACAAAATAACGAAAATCATGTGAACAAACTATCATGCCTATGCTATAATAGTTGAGTCAGGAAAAGACTGACATTAAAAGGTGAAAAAATGAAACTTAAAATAGCTCTTTTACTGATATTGCTTATGCTTCTTTCCGGATGCACCGAGAAAGAAGAAACATCACTGAAACTGTTGGTTCCGATGGGAGCTCCTTCGATTGCGGTCATTCCGGTTTTGAATGAAAACATTCATTCGGTCAATTTAGTCAGTGGGACCGATCCGCTTCAGGCAGCATTGATCAGCCCGAATCCGGAATATGACATCATCATTGCTCCGGTAAATTTAGGGGCTTCGCTGATCAGTAAAAATTCATCACAGTATCGCCTTTGGGGCGTTGTCACTTGGGGTAACTTGTATATCGTCGGGGAAAACGAAGAAGTTTTTGGCAGTGAAGGGACGTTGGCTTTGTTTGGGGAAAATGCGGTGCCGCAAAAGATTTTTGATGTTGTTAAAGAGAAAATAAACATCAATATGAACGTCGCCTATTTTCCTTCTGTCAATGATGCTCAGGCGCAGTTGCTGACGCAAAAGGCAAGCGCAGCCATGCTGGCTCAGCCCTTGGCTGCAGCTACGATTGCCAAGGCGAAAGAGGGTGGCAAAGAATTGAAAATCATTGCCAATCTGCAATCGTTGTGGAAAGAGTCAACAGGAACAGAGAATTATCCGCAAGCCGCAATTTTCGTTCTTGAGAGTTCTTATGACAATAACAAGACATCGATTGAAAAACAGATTTCCGATATGAAAGACTATGTCGATGCTTGTTGGGGTGAAAGTTCAACTTTGGAGGCGGATATTACATCACTTACTCCAGAAAAACTGGGCTTGCCTAGCGCAAAACTTGTTGCAACTGTTTTCAAAGGTATGAATGTGAAAATCGAGGCTGCACTTGATGTTGAAGAAGAACTGAAAGCATTTCTTCAGTTATTTGGCTTAACAAATATTCGTGAACTAATTATCAACTAGTATGATATAATTTGATGGTAATGATTAACCTTTTTGAGGGGTGATGGAATGAAGAAAAGACGACTCATAACAGTTGTCATCCTGGCCTTGACTTGGTGGTTAGCTGCTAACTCAATTGCCAATAATATTCTGCTGCCATATCCATGGGAAGTTGCTTTGGCGATGTTTGCTCAACTGCAGCGATCTGATTTCTATATGAGTATTCTGTTTACTTTGTCCCGTTTGTTTCAAGGGTTGTTTCTGGCATTGGTGTTTGGTGTTTTTTCCGGTTATGTCTGTGCATTGCGCCATAAGATCGATGATTACTTTATGCCCATCATCACCGCGATGAAAACGATTCCTAATATATCGTTTATCATCATCGCTTTGATTTGGCTGGGAAGTGAAAAAAGCGTTTTGCTGATCACGTTTCTGATCTTGTTTCCGATTTTCTTTGAGGCGGCAAAGATGGGTGTTACTTCCGTTGATAAAAGGCTGTTGGATGTTTTGCAGATGTATCCGGAAACGCGTGCCAACCGGTTTAAAAATGTGTATGGTCCCAATATGCTTCCCTATGTTCTGTCATCTCTGAAAGCCGGGGTTTCGTTGGGTTTCAAGGTTGCAATCATGTCAGAGGTGTTGGGTCAGGTTCAAATTGGGATTGGTAAGTCAATGTTTCTGGGCAAGCTCTATCTGGATACGACGGCAATCTTTGCGTGGACAGTGTGGATCATCCTGATTGGATACTGTTTTGATGTTTTATTGGATTTCGGTATTAAAATCATTCGTAAAAAGTTTGATTTTTAATAAATAGAAGGAGGTGAAATTATGGAGCGATTAAATCAGAAAGCGTTGGACACCATCAAGGATATCGTTGCTCGTCATACGGGACGTCAAGGTCCGGTCAAACTGATGTTGCATGATGTTCAGCATGAATTGGGCTATATTCCGTTTGAAGCCATGGAAAAAATTTCGCAGGCTACCGGTGTTTCGGTTGCGGAAGTTTATGGAGTCGTAACATTTTATACCCAATTTACCACGGAGCCTAAAGGAAAGCATGTCATCAACATTTGCATGGGTACGGCTTGTTATGTTAAAGGTGCTCAGGAGCTGTTGAACCGTGTCGTCGAATTGACGAAAGCACCGGTTAACGGCACAAGTGAAGACAAGTTGTTCTCTGTTGATGCTACACGCTGTTTGGGTGCATGCGGATTGGCACCGGTTGCCATCATTGACGGCCGTGTCTACGGTAATGCCACGCAATCGAAAATGGTTGAAGAGTTCATCCGGTTTGTGGTCGAACAAGAAACCAAAACAAAACGTGAGGAACGTTTAAGTGAGGTGTTGTCATGACGTTGAAGAAGATTTTGGAGTTATTGAATGCGGATGAGTTGTGTATCAGTGATCCTTTTTGCATTGAACGGGATTTCGAACACATTTCAGCAACTGATTTGATGAGTGATGCGTTGGCTTTGGTTCAAAGCGACAGTGAAAAAACAATTTTGGTTACCGGACTTGTTCATGCTCAATCGTTGAGAACAGCTGAGATGCTGGATATCAATGTCGTGATTTATGTTCGCGGAAAAACCATGAGTGAATCTGACTGTTGCCTGGCAAAAGAAATGGGTATGAATGTTTTTACGACTAAATCGTCGATGTATGATACTTGTGGTATCCTTTACAGCAATGGGCTGCTGACGGCAGTCGTATAATTATGATCCAACAGCATTTTCATGTTGAGAAAGAAGATTATGCCAATGCCGGGCGTATTTCCAGTCAAATCAAACAAATGCTTAAGCAGTTGGGAGTTTCTTCGGAAGTTCTTCGGAGAATAGCCATTTCGTGTTACGAAGCAGAGATTAATATGATCATACATTCGTATGGAGGTGAGGTCGTGTTGACATTATCGACAGAAGGAAAATGTGAACTGCGGTTTTCGGACATGGGGCCGGGAATAGAAGACATTGAAAAAGCAATGACTCCCGGTTGGTCGACTGCGAAAGCGTCGGCTCGTGAGTTTGGTTTTGGTGCGGGAATGGGTTTACCAAATATCAAACGCAATTGTGATGATTTCAGTCTAAAAACTTCGCCGGAAGGAACGACGCTGATCATCGGGTTTAAAGTACTATGAGTGTTATCTCTTACACCCTGGAAAAATGCCAGAAGTGCATGGCGTGTATACGGATCTGTCCGACCGAAGCATTGTCTATGCAGCATCAACGAATTCAAATCAATCGGGAAAAGTGCATAAACTGTGGTCAATGCCTGGATGCCTGTGTGCATCAGGGGTTGCAGGCCAAGGGAAGTACACTGGATGATTTGGCACACTATGAAAAAAGAATTGCCTTGCTTCCGCCTGCGGCATTTGGTGAATGCCACAATCATGATGAAATCGAGCAGCTGATGCACACCTTTATCGAGATGGGATTCGATGAAGTGATTGAACTCAGTGCTTATGAAGGTGCAGTTTATGATCATATCGGACAGTACCGTAAGGACAATCCGGGTGGTTATCTGATTTCATCTTTCTGTCCGGTCGTCAACCGGCTGATAGAAATGAAATATCCCATGTTGTTATCCAATATGATTCCGTTTGAATTAACGGCGGAAATAGCAGCTAAGCGTATTCGACAACAACATGAAAATGAAAACGTTGGGATTTTCTATCTTTGTGAATGTATAGCGAAATTGCCGCTGGGTAAGTTCCCTTATGGCAATAAACGTTCAGAAATCGATCATTGTGTATCTTTGGTTGATTTGTTTCCAAAGATTGCCCGTATCCGAAACAAAAACCAATTATCAACAGATTTGTGTGCAAAAGGGATTTGTGCGGTTGCTTCTGAATTGTTTGTTCAAGATGAAATATTATCCTCGACGATCGTTGCCGACGGTTTAAAGAAAGTACAGCTGGTTTTGGATTTGGCTGAGTTTGGTCAGTTAAAAGGCGAGCATTTGCTATGGCTTTCTAATTGTATCAATGGATGCATCGGCGGAAATCTGCTTTGGGGTAATCCCTTTGAAGCTTCGATTAACAGTCGAAGGCATTATGCAAGCGCAACCGGAACACCAGTCAGTTTATCGGACGAAGAAATCATCCAGGAAACGGTGATGTTCAATCGTGCGAACATGAAATCGCTAAAAGAAAGAATAGCTGAGTTTACAAAAATCAACGAACAACTGGAAAAACTGCCGGGTTATGACTGTGGTGCCTGTGGTTATCCGTCGTGTCGGGTTATGGCAGAGGAAATCGTTGCCGGACACTCTGTTGTGGCGGACTGCAGGATCATACACGTCAAGGAGATATGATATGAAAGCCTCTATGTTAATTGAGAAATATGGTTTTGAAAAGTTGACGGATGCATCTGCTGAATTTGATATCAACCATGCTTTTATCGGTGATTTATTGAGTTGGGTCATGGGACATGCGAAAAGCAACGATGCCTGGATCACGATTTTGGGTCATCCGAATATCATAGCTGTTGCGCTTTTACGTGAACTTTCGTGTGTAATAATAGCACATGATGCTCAAATTCAGCCGGAAACTATTGAAAAGGCGAATGAAGAGAGTTTCTTGATCTTGAAGTCGTCACTTTCAGCTTTTGAGATTAGTAAGATATTGATAAACGAAGGCGTGTAGCATGTTTGCAGATCTACATATACATTCAGCTCTGTCGGCATGTGCCGATG
>JANJWY010000020.1 GCA_024709285.1 Erysipelotrichaceae bacterium | reverse complement strand
CGTAAGAACTCCCGGGCTTACCGCGGAGTTGAGACTTTCAGACAGATTAACCGTCGTGGGTATCAGTGTGGGCATGACCACACCGACTGCCGATGCGAAGGTTGCCATAGCTCCGGATAAAATTGACATGATGCCAACGGCAGTCCATTCATTCATGATGCTTGCCAAAAAGTCAGTCAGCATCTGGATTCCGCCCAGTTCACCGACGACACTGATCAAAACCGCGGCTCCGCAAATTTGCAGAATGGTGGTCCATGGAACTTGCTGGACGGCTTGCTGCTGTTTACCGGCTTTGAAAAAGAAGAGTGCTACCGCAAGCGTAAATCCGGCGAAGCCGACATGAACTTTCCCAAAGATGACCCAGATGATCAAAACCAGAATACTTGCAAGTGTCAGCTTTTGTTCGTAGGTAAATGGGGATGGTGGTCTTACTTCCGTTTTCTGACCGTTCATCTTATGTCCCTTCATAGCTAGAAAAAATAGGGTCGAAAAGATGATGATACTGATCATATTCAGTATATAGATGGAAAGTCCGAGTTCTCCGACATTGTTTATTCGGGCCAGTTCCAAGGCTACGATGCCATTGGGTGCAATGGGTGACAGTCCTCCGGCGATGGATCCCTGAATTATCAAGACGCTCATCATCAGCAAGGACATGTTGGATTGATAGGCGATGGCAAGGCCAATAGGTAAAAGCAAGGCAGCTGCCGAAATGTTTCCGGGTCCGATGGATGCAAGTCCCATAGCCAACACAAAGAAGATGATTTGAATTTTGATTTTACTGCCGTTGCTGCGATAAATGATCGTTGTTGACAGGTTTTCAAGAGTTCCGTTGACTTTCGCAATACTGAAAAACAACGTGACACCCACGGTCGTGAAGAATAAGTTCAACGGCCAAAATCCGATGATCGCATTGGGGCTTAATCCGCCGAGCAGCGTTCCTAAAAAGAAAGCAAATACCAGCGCAATGAAGCCGACATTTATATTTTTTACGATGCCAATGATGATCGCAATCAAAATTGACAGCAGTGATATTATCTCAATCATACATATTCTTACTGACGGTGAAAGCTTTCCTTCTCAATTTTGGCGACAGCTTCTTTTGCCTTAACTAAGTTTTTAGCCCTCCATTCTTCCAGATTTTGTGTAAACTCGGTATTCAGGAAGGTTTTGGTCATTTCCACACCCATGATCGGCGCAATGATCCAACCGCCCATGCAAAGAATGTTTGCATCGTTGATGGCACGGCATTTCTCAGCTGCATACACGGATTCGCAAGCTGCCCCAAAAACACCTTCATGTTTGTTGGCGACGATGGACATGCCCATGCCCGTACCGCAAATCAAGATACCTCTTGTATACTCTTTTGATTGAATTTTTTGTGCGCCTTTTAGAGCAACATCGAAAAATGGCAGAGGTGCGGCTTCATCGGTGGTACCGATATCTTCAACTTCGTAAGACTCATCGACTAAATATTGTTTGATCGCTTCCTTAAGAACAAATCCGGATTTATCCGATCCGATAAAGATTTTTTTCATGTTACTTGCCTTTTCTTTCTAACACTTTGTGCACGGCATCGACGATGTTGTGTGCTTTCAGTCCGAATTTTTCCATTAAGAAATCTTTCTTGCCGACTTCGCCAAAATGATCTCTGGTACCGACGCGTTCCATGACGACCGGATATTCTTCAACCAACACTTCTGCAACCGCACTTCCCAAGCCGTTGATGATGTTGTGGTTCTCGGCAGTAACAATGGCTCCGGTTTTTTTAGCTTCTGCAACGATGGCTTCTCTGTCGATCGGTTTTACCGTGTGAATATTGACAACACTGGCAGATATGCCTTCCTCAGCTAATATTTTGCGAGCTTCGAGTGCTTCATGGACCATGATGCCGGTCGCAAAGATACTGACATCGGTGCCATCATGAATCTTACTTGCTTTACCCAGAGTAAACTGTGTTCCGTCTTCAAATATTGATGGGAACTCCTGGCGAAGAAGACGAATGTATACCGGACCGTAATGCTCGATGATTTGGTCAAACATGCCGGCCAGCTGTACGCCATCGACCGGTTCAAAGATGGTCATTGTCGGGATGGTTCTCATGATTCCGACATCTTCTAAAGACATGTGGGTGCCACCATTCAACGTAGCCATGATGCCTGGGTCAGATCCGACCATTTTCACATTCAGTTGCGCATAAGCGACGGAAAGAGTGACTTGGTCAAAGCAGCGACGCGTCGCAAACGGTGTAAATGTGTGGGTAAAGGGCAGTTTTCCCATGTTGCTTAATCCGGCGGCGACGCCGATCATGTTGGCCTCAGCTACACCGACATTGATGGTTCTTTCAGGGAATACTTCCGCAAAGCCGGTGGTTTTGGCGGCTTTCATTAAGTCCGCTTCAACGATGACCAGATTCGGGTGTTTCTTTGCGGCTTCAATGAGTAAATCTACATAGATATCTCGTAATTGTCGATCGTGTAATTTCATTTTGTTTCCAACCTCTCAATTGCTTCATTTACTTGTTCCATCGTAACGGGCATGTTGTGTGATCCGGCTTGTCCTTCACAGAAGTACGCACCTTTTCCTTTGATCGTGTTCAGAATGATCATCGATGGTTTTCCTTTGGTTTCCTTGGCGATGTCGATCGCTTCAGATATTGCCAATACATCGTGACCGTCAATGACTTGAACGTGCCAATTGAAGGCTTCCCATTTCTTATCCAACGGTGAAACATCGTTGATGTCACTAACCGCTCCATCAATTTGAAGTTTATTGTAATCGGTAAAGGCGATTAGGGTGTCCAGTCCGCGGCTTCCCGCAAACATTGCGGATTCCCAAATCTGACCTTCCTGGCTTTCGCCGTCTCCGATGATTGCATAAACCGTTAACAATGAGCCATCCAATTGAGCCGCAGTAGCCATACCGACCGCAGCGGAGAATCCCTGACCCAACGATCCGGTGGTCATATCGACACCGATGGTCTTATTTTTGTCGGTATGACTCGGCAAATTCGTGTTGGATTGGTTCAGTGTCAGTAATAATGATTTATCAAAATATCCTTTGTTAGCCAGGGTTGCATACACGGCCGGACCGCCATGGCCTTTGGACAGGACGAATCGGTCGCGGCTTGGCATTCCCGGATTTTTTGGATCAACGTTCATTTTGTCAAAATACAAAACTGCCAATACATCTGCGATTGAAAGACTTCCGCCGATATGACCGACACCCAGTGACCCGATGCATCGCAACGTATCTTGGCGGATTTCTTTGGCTTTTTCTTCTAAATATACTCTTTTTTCCATCTTTTTTCTCCTTAGTATTTCACTACTTCACACTCAAATAATTGAGCTAAACATTCCAGTTCTTCTTTAATATCTGCATATACAACGACGAAGTGCGGTTCCCATCCGTCTTGCACCATGGAGGTGATCAGCGGATTTACTTTGGGTTCAACTTCGACGACGACACTGGTTCCTAAGAATTGTTGGGGTTTATCGAGGACTTTTCCGTCCATGATGAGAAATCTGAATGTCCCATCCGGTTTACGTCCGATCCTGAATATGGTGGCATTTTGACATTCTCTGAGTCCAAACTCCATGGTCGGTCCGATTTTCCGGTTGGGATGCACACCGACTGCGGCTCCGGTATCTCTTCGGGCGAGTCCGCAAGCAGCAGTTCCGCAGTGCCAGAAGGTAATGGTATTTTCATCTTCATCGATTGAAACCGGATCGCCCAGATATGTTGGAACTGATGAGAACTGTTGACCGATGTACATGCTCAGCGCTCCATAAGCATCGGCTTCACAGGCAGCTGCCACATTTTGATCGTTGAGCATGGCGAGGACGCTGCATACCGGTGTGCCGTAATCGGTGAAGAAATCCGGCCAGCAGCGCGAGGCAATGGCTTTGATTTGATTTTTATCAATATAATCCTGATACGCTTTGTACAGTTTGACAAAATCGACACGGTTTTTGGTAACGGTGTTTTCTAAACCGACCATCCGGCGATTGATGTTTTCTTCTTCGTTTTTAGCATCTTCGATTTTCATTTCCTGGGCAATTTTGGTCAGTTCCCGCGATTCAATGGCAAGAACATTGACACCGAAAGTTGAGGACATTTCCAAATCGAGGGCACGGCCAAAGCCGAATCCCTGCGGTGTATGTCCGACCATCAGAAGATTGGCGTTTTTCATCTCGTGCTTCAACTTTGCGGCACGAATGATTTTTGTTAATCTGTTTTGAATGCTATCATCGCTGGGTGAGCCGTATATATAGAAAATTTTGTCTTTTCTCATGGCTTTGTAGGCATACCCTGCTGAGAATGCTCCGGTTAATGAGTTAAGTCTGAGTCTTCCGCCATCAATCACAGGTTCACGCAGTGTCCATAACAAAACTGGAGCAGAAATACGTTTCAATACTTCTGTTGCATAAGCAGAGTTGGCAAAGGTTACATTCTGTAAAATCACTAAATCGGGGTTCTTCCCATCAATATACTGAAGTAGAGTTTCGATAGACAATAACATTTCACTGCTGACGGTTACATTTTCGTCAATGCTTTTGAGCAGGCGGATGGAATCCTCAAATGCTTTTTGAGCGGATTCTAAGTGAAAAGTCGAAACACCGATCGGTACATATAGACATTCAAACGGTTTCATATGTGTCCTTCTTTCTTATGATTTAGGGTGCTACACACTTGTGCAGCACCCTGTGTTTGTATTATTTCTTAGCTTCTTTTAATTTTGCTTCTAATTCTTGAAGAGCTTCCAGCGGTGTTGCTTCTTTAGCAGCAGCTTTACGGATAGCTTCGTTGATCATTGGATACATTCCCGGAATCATGACTTGAGTTAACCAGTCTTGAACAAAGGAAGCATCGGTTGCAGCGATTTCATCAAGGAATACAGCATATTCATCTGCGAATTTGCCATAGTCAACTTCTGCGCCTAAACGCGGTGTCAAGTAAGGAACTCCACCGGTGAATTTGTCATGGTTTTCGCCTTTAGCCAACCAAGTGATGAATTTCTTAGCTTCTGTCGGTGCATTGGAATCCATAAATGCAGCAATGGATTTTCCGCCGAGAATGGTTGCACGGTTGACTTCTTTTGGCATCGGTACGACGGTCCAGTTGAATGTCAAATCTTGATAACTGCTGACGTTCCAGTTGCCAGACATATGGAAACCGTATGCGCCTGTTCTGAATAAAGCGGCTGCGGCTGATCCGGCAAATACGGCATCATCAATTAAATCAGTTTCATAAAAGCTGACGAGTCTGGTCAATGCTTTGACAGCTGCAGCTCCTGTCAGATTACTGACAGTGTACGGTGTGTTCCAGATTTTCGTTCCGTGTTGGTAAACCATTGGGAAGAAGCGGTGAGCCTGATGATCAAAGACACCTGGGAAGTTAACATCAACACCGACACCGGCGCGAAGTTTGTTTACTTCAGTTTCAAATTGATCCCATGTCCAAACGTCATCGCCCGGTTTTGGATAGTTGACTCCATATTTTGTCATTAAATCGACATTGATGAATAATCCATTGGCTGTGATGTCCATAGGCAGTGAAATTACTTCTTTTGCATCATTATAGAATAAGTTGGTAAATCCGGCGCTGTCATAAACACCTTTTAAACTTAGGATTTTTCCTTTAAAGTTATTGAGATGTCCTTCGGTAAC
>JANJWY010000012.1 GCA_024709285.1 Erysipelotrichaceae bacterium | reverse complement strand
CGCTATGATCCGGAGTTGACCAGTGATGAATTTGGTGCGCTGTGTGCCGAAGTCATGCTTTCCACCGCCAAACCCAGCTTTGCCAATCATAAGATGTTCTCCGCAGAATTTGGTGAGAAGAATTACGGGTTGGCCAGCTGCTATAACGGTTTGCGGTTGGCAGGCGGCGGGTATACGCTGCCGCGTCTGCGCTTGGCCAATATTGCCAAAGAGGCTACATCCGTCGAGCATTTCAAAAATGTCCTTCTTCCCAAATATGTTGACCTGATGACGGAGTTTATGGATTTGCGTATCCGCTTTATGGTCGAAGATTCCGCTTTCTTTAAGAGTAATTTTTTGGTTAAAGAAGGGTTTATCAAACAAGAGAATTTTGTCGGTATGTTCGGTCTGGTCGGATTGGCCGAATGTGTCAATACGCTGATGGGCATTGAAGATAAGAAGAAGGGTTATGGAAACAATAAGAATGCGGATGACCTGGGTGAGGAAATCATTGCTCACTTGGATCATTTGGTATCTTTGCATAAAGCACCTTACAGTGAAAACAGTGCGGATCGCTACTGGCTTCATGCTCAGGTCGGCATTGAAAGAGACGGACTGGATTCATCTCCGGGAGCACGCATCCCGATTGGCAGTGAACCGGAAATTCATAAGCAAATCGCTCATTCCGGCCGCTTCCACAAATACTTTCCGACGGGCATCGGTGATATTTTCCGTTTTGAAGAAACGTGGAAAAACACCCCTGAATCACTGTTGGACATTATCAAAGGCGCAATGAATGCCGGCATGCGTTATTTCTCGGGGTATTGTGAGAACAATGATGTCGTGCGGGTGACCGGTTATCTGGTCAAGCGCAGCGAACTTGAAAAACTGGATCGTAAAGAAGCTGTCTTGAATGGTGCTACCGTGTTGGGTCAGGGTTCGCGTGATTTAGCGCATGCTCTTGACCGTAAGGTAACGAAATAATGTTGTTCGCCCCGGTGAACAGAATCATCCCATTTTCCAACGTAGATGGCCCCGGTAACCGGATGGCCATCTTTTTGCAGTCGTGCCCGTTTCAATGTTGGTATTGCCATAATCCCGAAACGATCAACATGTGCATTCACTGTGGGATATGCGTTCCGGGCTGTCCATCGAAAGCACTGACGATGACCGATGGAAAAGTACATTGGGATGAATCGCTGTGTGAGCAGTGTGACAGTTGTATCAAAATATGTCCGCACTTGGCCAGTCCGAAAATCCTGACGATGTCGAGTGATGATGTCATCGAAAAACTTAAAGAAGTTGCGCCGTTTGTGCGTGGCATTACGGTGAGTGGGGGAGAGTGCATGATGCACCCCGAGTTTTTAGAAGAGTTGTTTGGCAAAGTGAAAGCACTGAACATGACATCTCTCATTGATTCCAATGGATTTGTCCGTTTTGAGGGATATCCGGGATTAATGGGTGTTTGCGATGGGGTGATGTTGGATGTCAAGGCCACCGATCCCAGATTTCATCAGCAATTGACAAAATATGATAATACTTCAGTACTGAACAATTTACGCTACTTATTGTCTGTCAATAAACTGACGGAAGTACGCATCGTCTGTCTGCCGCGTTTTGATGAGCAAAACCGCAAGACCATCGAGGATGTCGTGTCGGTTGTCAAAGATCAGGCAAAAATCAAACTGATTCGCTACCGGCCTTATGGCGTCCGTCAGGAAGGGCTGGATATTTTGGGAAGCGCATCACTCGATGAAGAACTGTTTTTAGAATATAAACGATATGCCCAGTCCTTAGGTGCCGGGGATGTCGTTAGCGTATAAAAGGAGAAATTTATGGAAATCACACGAAAAGTAAAAGACTTTCTGACCTTTGATTTATATCTGCCTGACGGGGATGGACCTTTTCCATTGCTTTTGGTCGTTCATGGCGGCGGATGGATCAGCGGGCATCATCGTTCGAAGTTTGTCGAGCAGATGACACATCCGATCCGGCATGGGATCGCAGTTGCATGCATTCAATATACATTGGCTCTTGAAAAGCCGTTTCCACAGCAAATCTATGATATAAAGACGGCCATTCGCTATTTTCATGCCAATGCTGATCAATATCCGATTGATCCTGCAAAGATTTTCCTGTGGGGAGAATCGGCCGGTGCTCATCTGGCAGCACTGAGTGCACTGACGTTGGATAGCGGTCAGTTTGAAGATCGCAGTCTGGGCTTTCCTTCTGCGGATTCTTCGATTGCCGGAGTGATCGCTCATTACGGCGTTTATGATTTTATGACCATGGATGATCAGTTGGGTGAGTTGGGTTATGAAAATGATTGGCCGATGACGGATGATGATTCGTTGGCAAGCTGGCTGATCGGCGGTCCGTTCAACGATCATTTGGACATCGCTTATTCCCTCTCTCCGCAAAACCACGTGCACAAAACCTCTTTTCCTTTCTTCTTGCGTCATGGCAAGGCGGATTCGATGGTTCCGTGGTACCAAACCCGCGATTTTGCGCAGGCATTGATTGAGGCGGGTTGTACCGTTGATTTGGATTATATCGATGATGCCAATCATGCGGAATTCGTATTTTTTGATGAAGAACAGACCCGGAAAATCGCTGATTTCGTTTTCGGGGTAAAATAATGTCAAACTGGCTTGAGGATATCCGGGCGGCATGGCTGGGAAAAATCATCGGAGTGCGATTGGGTGCTCCGGTTGAAAACTGGTCATCACAACAGATTAAGGCCTCGTTTGGTAAAATCGAGGATTTTGTCAAGAATTATTCGGTATTTGGGGCGGACGATGATACCAACGGACCGCTCTATTTTACGCGTGTTCTGTTGGATAAAAAGGCTAAAGAAATCTCTTCACAGGATATTGCGGATACAATGCTCAACGTTATTGCGGATGAGCATGGATTTTTCTGGTGGGGCGGGGTCGGTGTTTCAACGGAACATACGATGTACAACAACTTGAAAAACGGAATGAGTGCCTTAGAGAGTGGCAGCAGCCGGATCAATGGCAAAGAACTTTCCGAACAAATCGGCGGTCAGATTTTCAGTGACGGCTGGGCTTATGCGGCTTATGACAATGTTGAGTTGGCGGTGGATTTGGCAAGCAAGGCAGCTTCGGTATCTCATGATGGGGAAGCCGTGGAAGGGGCAAAGTTTGTCAGTGCAGCAATCAGTCTGGCCTTTACACATAAAGATATTTTCGAAGTGATGGATATGGCTCTTGAATACTGTGATCCGCACAGTGAGTATGTCCGGGTGGCGAATGAAGTCATCGCTTATTCACGTCAGTCCGAAGATTGGGAAGACACCTTGGATTACATTCAGCGGACATATCCGTATTCATGTTATGGGGGTATTTGTCCGATCATTCCGAATATGGCAGTCATGGTGATGGCGATGGCTCATGGAATGCAAGATTTCAGAGAAACACTTTTGATTTGTGTTAATGCCGGATATGATACGGATTGCAATGTGGGCAATGTCGGTTCGATCATGGGTGCTTTGGTGGGAATTGACGGGCTTTTTTCGCCTTGGGTCAATAAAATCAATGATGTAGTGTTGTCTTCGGGATTATTGGGCAGCATCAACAGTCTGGA
>JANJWY010000256.1 GCA_024709285.1 Erysipelotrichaceae bacterium | reverse complement strand
CCCTCTTTGCATAATTTTCTACCATCATTATACGGTTTTAACTGACAATATACAATCATCCCTCAGGAATATGATATACTGAAAATGCACAGAGGGAGCAATCATGGACATTAAACGCAAACAAAAATTTCTGATCGAAGCGGCATATATCGCAGTTATTCTGACATTGGTTTACGTAACATTCAAGTATTTTCTGCCACTCATTTTTCCGTTTGTCCTGGGGTTTATCATAGCATTTGTCTTCAAACCGGTCATCCGCACATTGACCTATAAACTGAAATTACCCAATAAACTCGCCGCATTGATCGTCGTCGGTTTATTTTATCTGATTTTACTGACAATCACGATTTTTCTGGGCATTGAAATATTTCTGTACCTCGAAGAATTCTTCCGGGATATTCCGCAATTGTACAACAATGTACTTGTGCCGTGGCTTTCCAACGCTTTAATCAATCTTGAAGAACTTGCTTCACAAATCGATCCGATGTTAGTTGAGCAGGTGCGTATTTATTCACAACAAATTCTGGAATCCTTAGGCAATCTGATCACCTCCATATCGGTGGGAAGTGTTTCATACATCACAAGCTTTGCCACGAAAGTTCCATTTTTTCTGGTCGGATTTTTATTGACGGTCATTTCTTCTTTCTTCATTGCCATGGACTATCAGTTGATCATCAATTTCCTGTTGGACCAGATTTCGCCGAGTAAGCGCAGTCTGATCATTGACGCACAACTGTTCTTAGTTTCAACCTTGCATAAGTATGCGAAGTCATACTTAATGATCATGTCCATCACCTTTGTGGAACTGACGATCGGATTTTCGATTTTGGGCATTGAATCCGCAATCGTCGTGGCCTTTTTGATTGCTATATTTGATATTTTGCCGGTAGCCGGTACCGGTGGTGTGATGATTCCTTGGACGATTTTTACCTTTTTGGAAGGAGATACCCGACTGGGATTGGGATTATTGGTCGTTTACTTGGTTGTAACCGTGATTCGCAATATCATCGAACCCAAAATCATCGGGGATCAAGTCGGATTACACCCACTGCTCACCTTATTTGCCATGTATATCGGATTACAGTTGTTTGGCGTTGCGGGACTGTTCGGATTTCCGATAACTTTGGCCATTCTTAATGGCATGCATCGGAATAATAAGATCGTATTATACAAGCAACACAAAGAAACACAGAGCGTTGATGTGGAAGGCGTGAGTAATTAATTGTCCGAATGTCATTGAAAAGACGTCGGGATTTGGTATACTTTAATTAGACAATGAGAAAGGAACTATGAATATGAAATATCAATGTTTGGCATGTGAATACATCTATGACCCGGCGATCGGCGATCCGGACAGCGGAATTGCTCCGGGAACACCGTTTGAGGATATCCCTGATGATTGGATGTGCCCTCTTTGCGGCGTAAGCAAAGACATGTTTGAGCCGATTTCAGAATAAGCTTGATGGCACGATCCGATGATTGTGCCTTTCTTTAGAAGGAGAACGTATGAACCCTATCGTAACACTGACATTGGAAAGCGGAAGTGAAATCAAAATCGAACTTTTGCCGGAAGTTGCACCAAATACTGTAAACAATTTTATATCGCTGGTATCCAAAGGCTATTATGACGGACTTATTTTCCATCGCGTCATCCCCAATTTCATGATTCAGGGAGGATGTCCGACGGGTACCGGAACCGGCAATCCCGGTTATTCCATCAAAGGCGAATTTACTTCCAACGGACACAAGAATGATTTGAAACACAAACGCGGTGTCATTTCCATGGCCCGCTCATCACTGCCCAACAGTGCCGGATCACAGTTTTTTCTGATGGTCGCCGACTCGCCTCATTTGGATGGTCAGTATGCATCGTTTGGACAAGTCATTTCCGGCATGGAAGAGGCAGATCGGATCGTTAAAGTCAAACGTGACTTCCGTGACCGTCCGGCCGAAGATCAACGAATCAAGAAGGCCACCGTAGAAACATTCGGTATCGACTATCCCGCACCTATCAAAGCTTAACCTTCGCAAGAAGGTTTTTCTTTTGGGTCAAACACATGACAATGATGATAGAAAATGATAGAATATGATTGAAAATGAAAGTTAATTACCATTAATCTTCGAGAGGAGTCATTATGAACACAGTATACCAAGACTATCTGAATGCATCGTATAAAATCATGCAAGACATCACGAATACGCAAATGGACACCATTGAGCAGGTCGCCCAAATTTTCGCCAACTGCATCGCCAACGACGGGTTGGTCCATGTGTACGGATCCGGTCATTCGCGTATGGCCGTAGAAGAGGTATTTCCGCGTTACGGCAGTTTTCCGGGATTTCACACCATCGTCGAACTTTCGATGACGTTTCATAATCAAGTCGTTGGGGCCAATGGTCAGCGTCAGGCGATGTTTATTGAAAACGTCGAAGGATTGGCTGAGCAGATCCTGAACAATTTCATCTTCAAACCACAAGATGTATTCTTGTTGTTTTCGACCAGCGGTGTCGGTAATGTCGTGGTCGAGATGGCGATGGGAGCCAAAAAGCGCGGTATGAAAGTCATCGCGATCACAGCCGTTGAAAACTGCAAACTTACTCCGCACAAGCATTCGACCGGCGCAAAACTGATCGATGTTGCGGATGTATTGATTGACACCTGTGTTCCGATGGGCGATGCTGTTGTACACGTACCGAATCTGAACACTCCGGTAGGACCGACATCCACCATCGCCAACACACTGATCGTCAATCTGATCAAAGTGCGTGTCGCCGAATTGCTTACACAAGCCGGTCAGCCTCCGTTTGTACTTACAAGCCCGGTCTTCGTCGGAAAAGAAGCTTCCCGCCAGCTCTTTGAAGATACGTACAACGATTACCGCCGCAGGGTAAATCGGATACTATGAAGTCAAGAGTTGTCGTTATCTCCGGAGCCTTGGGCGGAATCGGATTGGCTTCCGTAGAAGTATTTTCAAAACAGGGAGATATCGTCGTTGGTATTGATATCCGAGCCGAGGATGATCCTTTCGTCATGCAGACAAAAGAAAAGTTTAAAACTTTTCATTACTACCCAGCCGATTGTACACAGGAAAATCAAGTCAAAACGACAATTGAGCATATTGCGGCTACCTTTGGCAAAATCGATGTTCTCTTCAATATCATCGGTGGCAGCGGTCGGCGGTTTGGCGACGGACCGATACATACCGTTACTTTGGAAGCTTACCAAAAAACCATCGAACTGAACCTGACTTCTCAGTTTCTCTTATCAAAATATGTGGTCATTGAGATGCTCAAACAAAACAGCGGAAGCATCATCAATACCGGATCGGTCTTAGGTATGGTCGGAGGCAACGAGTTGTTCTCAACCGTGACCTATGCGGCGACCAAAGCGGCCATCATCGGCATGTCCCGTTCGATGGCCATGGCCTATGCCAAAAACAATATCCGAGTCAATGTCATATCGCCGGGACTGATTGAATCCAACATGACCCAGCGGGCACAAAGCAGTGAAGATATTTTCGCTTATATGGATGAAAAGCAGCCCATCTATCACGGACGACATAAGCTTGGCAATCCGATGTCCATCGCCTTAGCCGCACGGTTTTTAGCGGATAGCGAAGCCGATTTTGTGACCGGCGTCAATTTACCGGTCGATGGAGGTTGGACAGCCCAATGATATACGAAAAACAAATCAATCAACGGATGAAAACGGAAGTTCTGGTTATCGGTGGCGGCAGTGCCGGATCGATGGCCGCTATTGCTTCGGGCAAAGAAGGACGCAAAACCCTCTTGGTCGAACGTTATGGCTTTCTGGGCGGAACCAGTACGACCATATTGGACACATTCTACGGATTTTACATCCCAGGAACTCAGAATAAAAAGGTCGTTGGGGGTATTCCCGATATATTGCTTGAAAAGCTAAATCAACGCAATGCCATGCTGTTGCGACCCAATACCTACGGTGCCGGAACCGGAGTTACCTACGATCCCGAGATTTTGAAGGTCGTTTGGGAAGAGATGATGAGTGAAGCCAATGTTGATGTCTTGCTCCACAGTTTTGTGGCGGATGTCATTACGGAAGATAAAAAAATAAAGGGAGTCATCGTTGTCAATAAGTCGGGATTCACGCTGATTGAAGCGGATGTGATCATTGATGCTTCCGGAGATGCGGATGTAACCGCACTGGCCGGATATCCATTTGACGGTATTGGCAGTCACATCCCGGTACAATCGCTCACCACCACCTTTCGCATAGGGAATGTCGATGAACAGCGTACGAAGTTATTTACTAAAAACCAGATGTGGGATTGGATGAAACAGGCCAATCAAAGCGGAAAATATCATCTGCCCCGGGAAGAGGGCAGTGTTCACATCACAACTCTTCCGGGTGTCATGGCGACCAACATGGTACGCTTAGCCATCCCCGATCCGACCAATATCATCGAACTTTCCAAAGCCGAAATCCTGGGACGCAGACAAGCCTTGGAATATTTCCGCTTTATGAAAGACTATCTACCCGGCTATGAGAACTCGGTTTTCTTGAACTTCTCCACGCAGATCGGTGTTCGCGAAACCCGTCGGATCATCGGCGAGTATACGCTGACGAAAGAAGATGTGCTTGAAGCCAGACAGTTTGAGGATGCCATTGTCCTGTGTGGGGCTCCGATCGAAGATCATCACAATCAAGCCGGAACCAAGTGGGAATATCTGCCCGATGGCAAGACGTATCAGGTTCCTTATCGCAGTCTGATTCCCAAGGACAGTGTTAATCTTCTGGTTGCGGGAAGATGCTTATCCGCAACCCACGATGCTCACGCATCCGTGCGCAGCATGGGTCAGTGCATGGGCATGGGACAGGCAGCCGGAATTGCGGCCAGTCTGGCCGTTGAAAACAACTGTCGTCCAATGGATATCAACGTAAAGACATTACAACAGAAATTGCGTAATTATGGCGCGATTTTGGAGGGATAATGAAAAATAAAATCATGACAGTCACAGGATGGATCGATCCTGAGCAATTGAAAAAAACCTATGGCCATGAACATCTGTATACGACGGCGACTGAGAAAGTCGTTGCGGAAAATGAGAAAATGGCGTTGACCGATACTGATAAGATATCCGTGGATCTGAACTTGTTTAAAGAGCTGGGCGGAAACTGTGTCGTTGAAGTCACGACGATGGATTATGGCCGAAATGTCGAAAAACTCAAAGAATTATCGGATAAGAGCGGTGTTTATATCGTTGCTTCCGGAGGGTTTAATAAAGGTACCTATAACCGGTCATTTTTGGAAAACCGGGATTTTGAGCAAGTTGCTCAGATGCTGATTAAGGAAATCCGGGAAGGTGTCGCGGATACAGGGATATCACCGGGCATATTGAAAATCGGTACCAGCCAGGATGTCATTCATCCCTGGGAACTTGTCGGATTAAAAGCGGTATCCTTGGCTCATAAAGCGACCGGCATTCCGCTTACCACCCACACACAAGCCGGAAGCATGGCAAAAGAACAACTGGATGAGTTTGAGGCGATGGGCGTCGACCTTTCGAAAGTGCTTATCGGACATATGGATCAGTTGGATGATTTTGATGTCCATATGCAATGCATCCGTCGAGGTGCGTATTTGGGTTATGACTCACTTCCCAAAAAGAAATATGATACCCAGCAACGGGCCATCGACTTTATCTGCTGGCTGGCTAAACAAGATTTGCATACGCATATTCTGATCAGCGGCGATTATGCCCGTCAAGACTACTTCAAAGGATATGGCGGAGAATTGGGATTGGATTATATTCTTACCGAGTTTAAGGAAAACTTTTTAAGAGAGTGCTCTTTGCGCGATTTGGATGGTGATAAAATCCTTGAAGATCTTCTTATCCATAATCCTCGAAGACTGCTGACATTCACGGAGGATGAAAATGGACATTAAACAAAAACTGCTGGATGGCGGGGTGAT
>JANJWY010000235.1 GCA_024709285.1 Erysipelotrichaceae bacterium | reverse complement strand
GTTACCTTCACCGACATAAACAAACAGACTGCCAATAATGATCGAAACTACCAGAATTACGGTAAACCGTGCTTTGCCATATATCTTTTCAGTAATGGTTCCCAGATTCATTAAAGCCATCGTATTGATGAGTAAATGGAAAATACTGATATGTACAAAGCCCACGGTTAAAAAGCGCCATACTTCAAATCCGGAAGCCACAAACGTTTTATAGTAAGCTCCCAATATTATGGAAGCTGCGTATATATCGCCATATACATATCCCAGAATCTGTATCAGCAAAAAATTGACAAATGCAAGAATCGCAAATACCACCGATACCATCGGTAATGATTTGAAATCAAATTTTTTGCGCGCAGCTTTTCTATTGAGATGAGCATCATTAATCTCTTTGATCAGTTCTTGATAATCTTTCTTGGGATCCTCGATGGGCACGATCGCATCTCTGATATCGGTGAAATCTGCCATCGGCTGATTGGATGTACTCACCGCATTCGGACTTACCGAAATAACAATGATATCTTCATCCGGATCGGTGACCGGTTCATCCACGGCATGAATGTCCAACAGTTTCAATGATCCGTCAAATGTACCCAATATGGTCTTAAACATCGACAGAATGCGCTCCTTATCAAAAAACGTCGAACCTAAAGAAGCTGTCGACAACCGAATGACCGGATAGGTACGGTGATTGGGATTTGACAGCCATATTTCATCTTTGCTCTTTTGCGTCGGCACAAAACGGTATTCATGTTTTAACACGAAATAATGTGCCAACTGCAATAAAATCGCATCATTCTTCTCACTCAACTTAATCACCTCTTTTTTGCAACTCAGCCAATGTGGTTTTGAATATTTCCGGAACCTCACATGTAAAAGTCATCGTTTCATGAGTCCTGGGATGAATCAGGGTTAATTTATAAGCATGAAGCATCTGACCTTCGGTGTTCGGAGTATTTCTTGTCGCATACTTCGGATCGCCCATCAGCGGATGCTTGATGTATTGCATATGAACCCGGATTTGATGGGTTCGTCCGGTTTCCAGTTCAAACTCAACATAAGTAAATTCTTTGAAACGTTCCAATACGCGAAAATGCGTAACGGCGTGGCGGGCATTGACATCGGTCACCATCATTTTCTGACGATCACGCGTATCCCGTCCGATCGGCGCATCGATGGTCGCAACATCCGGCTCAACAACGCCATGAACGACTCCCAGATAACTTCTGCGCATCGTTTTGGTCGACAACTGCTGAGATAAGGATTGATGGGCAACATCATTCTTGGCGGCAACCAGCAAGCCGCTGGTATCCTTGTCGATGCGATGGACGATTCCCGGTCGCAAAGCACCGTTTATACCGGAAAGGTCTTTGCAATGAAATAACAGTCCTTCGACCAGCGTGGGATCTTTGGTCCCTGCACCCGGATGAACGATCATGTTTTTCGGCTTATTGACCACAATGATGTCCGAATCTTCATACACGATTTCAAGATTCAGATCCACCGGTCTTAACTCGATACTCTCCGCTTCCGGTACATCAACGACGATTTCATCCCCAACCTTCACTCTCGTGTTGCTTTTGGTTTCTTCGTCATTCAGTAAAATATAACCCTGATCAATCAGATTCTGAATGCGTGAACGAGAATACGGCAGCTTCGCTGTCAGATATTGATCGATACGCATTTTCGCATCGTTTGACTCAACGATAAATTCAAATTGTTCCATTACTTCCCTCTTCCTTCAAGAATAGCTTCCAATATCAAAAGTCCGATGGCTACATTCAATGAGATATCAGCAACATTGAATATCGGAAAGTCATAACCGATAATAATAAAATCCAAGAAATCACGGACATATTGAAACATCAGACGGTCAATAAAGTTACCAAGTGTACCGGCAATCAATAAGGCCAGTGCGATCCGTTGAAGATTTTCTTTTTTGTCGGTCTTGACCAGAAAATACGTCATCACGACTAAAGCAATGACTGAGACGATATAGAAAAAAGTCATCTGACCTGTCAGAATGCTCCAAGCTGCCCCGGTATTCCGGGCATAAGTCAAGGAAAAGAATCCCTTAATGATTTCGATGGACTGCCCCAATGTCAGCTGCGCTTCAATCGCATATTTTGTGATTTGGTCGAGTGCTACGACCGCTAAAATCAATAAAACTTCTCTTTTTCTCATATTTTCACCACTTATCTTCCCTATTATAGCAGAAAAGGGCTCCGTTGGCATGAAAAAGGAACCTGAAGGTTCCTTTGAATTAACGATTGAATACGCGAATCTTCTCTACCGTGTCCCAATTTAAGGAGGCCACAAATTCTGTCAGTAGTGTGATGGTATCCGCCACGTCCTTGCGATGAATCAATGCATAATGCGAATGAATGTAACGGCTTGGAATCGAACATGTCACGGCAATGACACCGTCAAACGATTTGTGGATTTCACCGGAATCCGTTCCGCCGGCCGCAAGCAACTCAAACTGAACCGGCAGGTTCAAACCTTTGGCCATTTCTTCCAGATGTCCCAACAGTCCGCGATGTCCCAAATGCGAGGAATCGGCCAGTTCCATCGTAACGCCAAATCCCATTTTAATGCGGTTGTCATCTCCCGGGGTATCCGTAGCAATCGTCACATCCAGCGATACCGCAACATCCGGTTTAACCAGATAGGCTGCCGTTTTAGCCCCGCGCAAACCGACTTCTTCTTGGACCGTGCCGACCGCAACGACATCCGCTTCGTGCTGACGGTCTTTTAAGTTAAGTAAAACCTGAGTCGCAATTATAGCCCCGATGCGATCATCCCAAGCTTTTGCTGCAAGGAAATTTGGATTTCCTAATACCATAAAATCTGACTTCGGCGTGACCATATCCCCGATACTGACACCCAACAGTTCGACTTCCCCTTTGTTTCTGACGCCCAGATCCACAAACAAGTCTTTGATTTCCATGACTTTGTTTCGAACATCCGCAGGCATGCCGTGAGGAGCTTTCGAACCGATCAAACCGGTCAGTTTATCCCCTTTTTTCGTCGTGATGGTTACCGGATGGGAAGGCAGTACATGACCCCACCAACCGCCAATCGGATGCAGACGGATAAAACCGTTGTCATCGATGCTCTTGACCAAAAAGCCGATTTCATCGACATGTCCCGCAAGCATGACTTTGGGTCCGCTACCCGACCCCTTTTTCGTGATCGCAATAGATCCAAGGTTATCATATGTGACTTCATCTGCCACACTCTCCGTCCAGCGTTTCATGATGCGGGACGCTTATTTTTCATTTACCGAAATACCAACAGCCAGAGTGAAGTACCGCATCAGATCAAGATTCAGCCCTTCAACTAAATTTTCCATTTTTTTATCTTCCATATTTTCCTCCAATGGTATCATTATAAGCAAAAGCAGTTGCGTGCGCAACGAATAAAATCAGTAATTCTGATCTTGACGCGCATGATTTTTCTCATTCTTTTTTAAATAATAAGAACGGATGTCTTCATCACTCAGCCCGAAACTGTCAGCCAAACCGAAAAACAGTCCGAACGCTTCGCGATACGTATCGAGATTGGCATTACGACTGAAAACAATGACAGCATCATACAGAGCTAAAAATCTGTCTGTCCCGCTTCCCTCAACCCGGATCGCATCAACATCACTGCCATCATCATCGAGATCGATGCCCAAAGAGAGAAAGAAGTGCAATCCATCCCCAAACTCCTCTGCCAAAACCGCTTTGTCCGAGGGTCCTTTGACACTCCAAAACTTAAAGCAGCGCGTTTCATTGGCAAACTCCCCTAACTCGACCAGAAGGGCAAGCAGGCGCGATTGCATCGTCGCCGGCCGGTCGGTTGCATGAATATCAAATATCCGTTGATCCAGCTGTTGTTGATATGGAATTAAATCCGCAATTTTCAGTTTCATGATTTTACCTCACATTGACGATATCATATCATAAAAAAACCGGATTTTACTCCGGTTTTAACTGCAATAACTGATTTTGCAAATCTTCTTGGAACTGATTGGTATAAAGACGATAGTATGAGCCTTTGAGCTTCAACAATTCGCTATGGGTTCCCTGTTCCACGATTTTGCCTTTTTTAATGACC
>JANJWY010000049.1 GCA_024709285.1 Erysipelotrichaceae bacterium | reverse complement strand
GTTCAGGATTATATTCTTTGATGAATACAGGGAATGTTTTCTCCGTGATTTCTATTTCCGGTTGTTCACTCAGCAGTTTCAAAGCATCTCTGCGAAGCGCATTCAGTTTTGAAACAGGGATGAATCCCTGATCATCCGAATGGATTTCGATATCTGAGAAGCGGTAGGGTGTATCCAACGTTTTGCTCAATTGTTTCAAAATATCACTTTTTGAAGTCGGCTGATTCTTCGCGGATTCAACGATGTCTTCCGAAGTTGTTTCGACCATGCGGCGACCATCAGAGACCATCAGCTGCATTCTCTTATCAACACTCGAAAAGAACCTGCCGGTGATTTGAATCGTTCGGGGCTGATTTTCAATATCTTTACGCAATTGTTCGATCAGCGATTTGTTGGTCGTTTTATTGACTGTATCACCAATCTTCGCCCCTTCAAACCATCGGATTCTGACACGCTGGCCCTTCGAAGCTGAAGTGATTTCACTTTCATCCAGCCACATTCTGGATACGGTCATACCTTCGTCAGAATCGTTGAGCACTCGGATGCCATCGCCTGTTGATAAATCATCATTGAGACGGATATACATATACTGACCCTTAATCTCTTCGATTTTTCCTAAAAATGTTCCGATGTGATTGGGTCTTTGTCCGCTGAGAAAACGGCTTCCGGTTTCAGAAAACAAATGACCTTGGGTAAAATTGCGGTTGAACATCTGAGCCATGGCTTGCTGATCCGAAACAGCGGAAGCATGTGGATAATCCAGTTTCTTACGATAAGCCTTTACGACTGCAGCAACATACTCCGGACGTTTCAAACGTCCTTCAATCTTCAGACTAGACACCCCGGCATCCACCAGATCATCAAGATGATTCAAAGTATTCAAATCCGCCGCACTGATCAGGTATGGCGATTTTGTGTAAACAGGTCTCCATTGATTCGCAACTTTTTCCATAAGTTGATAGGGAAGCCTGCAGGGCTGCGCACATTCGCCTTTATTGGCAGAGCGAGAACCGATGATATAGCTCATCTGACATTGACCGGAATAACTCATACACAGCGCTCCATGTATGAATACTTCGATCGGGTGCCCCGTTTGCACAAACTCTTTTACAGTCTTTACAGGTGTTTCCCGGGCAATGACAAAACGGGTAATTCCAGCTGAACTCAACAGATTTATCTGTGCAGGATGATGAACATGCATTTGCGTGGAAGCATGGAGTTCGATTTGAGGGAATCGTTGATGAAGTATATTCATTAATCCGAAGTCTTGGATGATAAAAGCATCCGCCCCTTTTCTGGCGACCTCAATCACAGATGCGACGACTTCATCTATGTCTTCATTATTGATCAATGTATTCATTGTGATGTAAACTTTTACGCCAAAAGAATGACAATAGCGGATGACTTCCGACATTTCTTCCATAGAAAAATTCACAGCTGTCGCTCTTGCGCTAAAACGATGCAAGCCGCAATAAACAGCATCCGCTCCGCATTGCACAGCTGCTATGACCGCTTCCATAGAGCCAGCCGGTGCTAAAAGTTCGGGTATTTTTCTCATTTTTCCCTCATTCACCTAAAAAAAGCAACGAAATGTTGCTATTTTGCTAAGAATGCTTCTACTCTGGTAGCCAGATCGACACTGCCAATGACGATGATAACATCATTGGCTTCAAAGCGGGCATCCGGTCCAGGAGACAGAATCATCTGTTTCCCCCTGCGGATCGCAATCACTGTCGCTTGGGTATGTTGATAAAATGCTGCGTCTTTGACAGTCAGACCGATCAAAGAAGAATTCTCAGGAATTTCAAATTCAAACTTGCGTAAAGGATCCGAGTAACTGAACCGATCATTAAGATCAATGATATGCTCAACCATTTGAACGATTTTCTGATCAAGCAAATCACGCTCTTTCATTAAGTCTTTTAGCTGCAACTTCAAATTATGAATATCATTGGTAAAAGAATATTGCTGTAAATAATTTAATGCTTTTTCTTTAGATTTTATGACCACACCACTGTTGTGATGAACCTCAACGATATCTTCATCCTGCAATAAACCCAATGCCCTGCGAATCGTTTCAGGCGAAACACCATACTCACTCGACATCATGGAACGTCCGGAAAACTTCGTATTCTCCTTTAAATCCCCACGTGCAATGCGGGCACATATATCCAATGCGATTTGTGCGTAAACCGGTTGATCCGGTGCTGTTTTTTTCATAGTATCACCCACCATCAGCGATATTATATCATATCACCTTTATTTTTACTGTTTGCTTCCTTTATTTCTTTCTTCACTAATTCACACGCTTTCGCTAGTTCTAATGGCTGGCCGAAGAAGTACCCCTGTCCAAACAGACATTGATGCTCCAGCAGGAAATCTCTTTGTTGTACGTTTTCAATTCCCTCAATAACCAGTTTCAAATCAAGTTGAGCTGCCAAGTTGATAATAGCTTCCAAAATCATGTCTTGCTTAGCATCCAAACCGATATTCTTCGTAAACATTCGATCAATTTTCAACGTATCGATTGGTAATGTCTGCAGGTATGTCAGCGAGGAATAACCTGAACCAAAATCATCAAGGGCGATACTGAAACCCAAATTTCTGAGGAAATGAAGATGCTCGATAGCTATATCGAAATTTGCAATCAAAGCGGTTTCCGTAATTTCGATTTGAATATGATGCGGATCAATTTCGTATAACTGAACCAACGAAGCTACTTTTGCCATCAGTTGCGCACTGGCAAGCCCTTTTGCAGATAAGTTGAGTGAAATAACGATATCCTTGTATTCATTATGACACCACTCCTTGCGAAGACGTATGACCGACTCAAAAACGAACTCATCAATCAATTGAATCAAACCGGTATTCTCAGAGTATTCAATGAAAATTGCCGGAGACACCGATCCGAATGTCGGGCTTTCCCAGCGAATAAGTGTCTCAAAGCCTATGATTCTGTTTTCAGTCATTTGATAAATTGGTTGGAAAACGAAATGCAAATCACGGTTATCAATGGAATTTCGCAGTTCGTTCATCATGGTAACCCGTTCGAGTCGTTTCAAATGAAATTCTTCAGCAAAGAAGTGATAATCGTTTTTTCCTTTTTCTTTCAGTTGATGGATGGCCGCATTGGCTGCTTTATATAGCTCTGCAAACGAGTTACCGTCTTGAGGAAACTGGGAAATACCCATTGTACAAGTCAAAAAGAGCATTTGATTTTCAATATTTAACGATTGATTAACACTTTTCTTTATTTCTTCCAAAAAATCCGTTAACTGATCTTCAGGATATTTGTCTAAGTTAACAAAAAACACAAAGCCGTCGCTATCACGCCCAATAATATCCTCTTGGTTGATCAGCGGTTTCACTCTGTCGGAAATTGATGAAATCAACTGATCGCCGATATGATATCCCAAAAGTTCATTGACATTGGAGAAATCATCAAAGTCCATGCAAATCAAAGCAAATCGATCATCTAAACCGCATCGACCAATCATTTGATCGATCATCTGAGTCAGTTTGCTTTTGTTTGGCAATTGCGTTAACTCATCATACGTTGCCTGATGGATAAGTTTATCAGATAAATCCTTAAGTAAGGAAAGACGGGACTTCAAAATGACGAAAAATAATACTCCCGAAGTAATTACATAAAACCAACCTTTATATGTCTGCATCTCAACAAAAGTTTCATAGTCACTTACGACCGCTGCCAGCCACTTGTCAGACCAAACGATCCAAACGACTCCGACCAAAAGATAAATGATCAAAAAGCGAACAGCCTCAAAAAAAGGACGACCCTGAAATTTTAATATACTTTGATTTACTTTTTGAAGAAATCCAAGCAGTCGCCTCATTTTTTCTCCCAACTTATGATTCATTAATCATATTGAATCATTATAACACTCGATTTATGCTATTCAATCCTTTCAGTACATTTTCATGAAATTTTTAAACCGACAATCAAAAACTTACTTCGAAATGGGATCATTGCTTATTACAAACAGTATAACACATGTAAAAAGAGTCTTTTGTTCAGACTCTCCGTTCGTTGATATATCCTTTTAACAGTTCGACGATGGTAGCAGTATCCGTAACCTTACCAAAAGACACGACTTTTTCATCAAACACCAACCCCGGCGTGCGCATGATACCGTATCTCGCAATGTCTTTGAAGTCGGTTACCTTAACAAAATCCACTCCTAAGCCCAACTGCTTTACTGCTTCACGCGCATTCAATTCCAATTTCTTACAATTCGGACAGCCTGAACCCAAAATTTTTATGATCATATTTTTTCCTCCCTTATCCCATCAGGATATTAAATAAAAATCCAATCAACATAATACCAAAGGTACAATAAGCCACAAACAATAACAACAATTTCGTCTTCACGACATTCTTCAATAAAATGATGGACGGAAGACTCAATGTCGTTACTGCCATCATAAATGCCAACGCTGTCCCCAGACCGACCCCTTTATCTACAAGAGCTGATGCAATCGGTAAGGTACCGAAGATATCCGCATACATCGGAACACCGACCAATGTTGCCAGTGGCACGGAGTACCATTTATCCATACCCAAGACCGCTGTGATCCAGGATTCTGGAATGTAGTTATGAATTGCTGCTCCGATTCCGACACCGACGAGCACATAAATCCATACTTTATTGACTATGAAGATCACTTGTTCTTTCGCGAAAGCCCTGCGCTCTTTCTTAGTCATTTCTTCTGCTTCAAGGGTGACCATCGGACTGTCATACACAAATCCCTCGACATACTTTTCCATTTTCAGTCCGGATATCAGACTTCCGCCGATGACAGCCAGTAAAATCCCGACCAGAACATAAGCCAAGGCAACCGTCCAGTTAAAAATGCTGGCCAACAGGATAACGGAAGCCAAATCCACAAGCGGGGATGAAATCAAAAAGGAGAAGGTCACACCGATGGGTAATCCGGCATTGGTAAAGCCGATGAATAGCGGAATGGAGGAACAGGAGCAAAACGGCGTTACAGTTCCAAGCAATGCCGCAAACAGTCTTGCAACGATTCCTTTGTGTCTGCCTAAAATCTGCCGGGTTCTTTCCGGAGGAAAATAACTTTGAATATAAGATATCGAATAGATCAACACGGACAACAAGATGAAAATCTTGATGACATCATAAATAAAGAAATTCAAGCTTGCCCCAAAACGTGATTCTATGTCTATTCCCACCGTTATGAGCATCGATTCTATCAGATTGCTCAGCCAAACCATTTTTAAGAGCTGATCATTCAGCCACACGAGTACATTCATTGTGCACATTTCCCTTCACATAAACACTCAACCGGAGCCAAAGTTTCTTCCAACTGTTCGATTACTTGCTTAACAACCGCATCATTGATCCGATAACGCATCCAGATTCCATCTTTCTTGCCAACCACCAATCCACATTCCATCAGTTTTCTCATATGAAAGGACAATGTCGGCTGTGTGATATCAAAACTTTCCAATAAATCACAGGCACAAAACTCCTTCGACTTCAGTTTCAGAAATATTTTATATCGGGTATCGTCCGATAATGCCTTAAAACAAGCTACAATATCCACATCATCACCTCATATCGATATGTATCTATATCTTACACCTATATAGATACTTGTCAATGTATAAAATAAAAAAACAAGTCCGAAGACTTGTTATTTTGAAAGTTCGATAAACTTTTCGATATCTTTTTCGATCAATGCCAATGAGCTTCTGAAGAAATCCGGATCATGCACATCCACATTCATCCGCATGGCCACATCTGCGATCAGCTCTTTTCCGGTCGCATTAAGCAACGTGTCATACTTAGCAACAAACGCTTCCCCATCTTTGAGATATTGCGCATACAACCCCTTGGAAAACAACAATCCGAAAGCATATGGAAAGTTATAGAAATTCAATCCGGCGGAATAGTAATGCGGTTTATTGATCCACATATATGGATGTAAGAAATCCGGATCCAATCCATCTCCATACGCTTCTTTTTGGGCTTTCAACATCAGTTCTTTCAGTTTAGCTACGGAAACCACCGAATTCTTACGTTCTTCAAACAAAGCACTTTCAAATAAGAAACGACTGTAAATATCAACGATGACCTGAGTAGAATCGGATATCGATGACTCCAGAATCGCCAGCTGCTCTTCTTTTGAAGCATTGTTCAGCGCTGCATTTACAACGATCGTCTCGCAAAAGATTGAAGCAGTTTCGGCAATCGGCATCGGATACCGGCTGTTAAGAATGGACTCATCGACCAGATTTGCCCCGTGGTATGCATGACCCAATTCATGGGCCAATGTCGTCATATTGGAGAAACTGCCACTGAAATTGGATAAAATCCGCGATTCTTTGATGCCATGCAGATTGGAACAGAACGCGCCGCCACGCTTGCCTTCACGCGGCTCAACATCTAACCAGGCATTGTCGTAGGCATGTTGAGTGAAATCAGCTAATCTGTCTGAGAATGTTCTGAACTGTGCAATGATAAAATCCATCGCTTCAGGATAAGTATAAGTTATGTTGACCTCGCCCATCGGCGCAAACATATCATAGAACGGTAAACCATTCCGATGTCCAAGCAGTTCTGCTTTTCGGCGCAAGTATTTTTGAAATGCCGGAAGATACTCGCGCATGGCACTGAGCATCGCATCCAGCGTCTCTTTATCCAGCCGTGATTTAATCAGTGTTTCTTCCAAGGGTGATTCAAATCCGCGCAGCTCGCACAAGGTAACGACTTCCCCTTTGATTCCATTCAAAGCCGCAGCAGAGGATTCTTCAATTTTCTTGTATGCATCCATTTCCGCCTGATAACCGGCCAAGCGTTTGCTTTTGTCTTCGCTGTACGCCAGATTGCGCACTGCCGGCAAAGGTAATGATTTCTTCTCACCATCCAATAGTACATCGACCATCAAAGTTGAGGAAAGTTTGTTCTGAAGATTGCTCCAAGCTGTTGATCCGGTCGTAGTCAATTTCGAAATGGCTACTTCTTCTTTTTCAGTCAGCATATACTTACTTCTCAATTTGATTTGTTCCAGATAGAAAGCATATTCCTTCAGTTGCAATGAAGACTCGATGATCTGTTCCAGTGAGTCCAACCCTTTCAAATACGTTTGAAAGACAACGCTTGGCTGTGTCAGAGCCGTCGACTTTACGTTCAGTTTATTCAAATAATCCAAAGCTGATTCATTTCGCGCATCTGTCGCACTCGTCAGACTCGCAAACTGCGACAGTTTGGATAAAGTTGCCGTTATTTCTTCGCTGTAACGGATAAATGTCAAAATAGTTTCCGCAGGATCATTGCCTTCTTTTACTGAATGGTTAACCCACTCGCCAAACTGTTCGATCTTCTCGTCCAACAACTTCATATCCGAAACAAAGGCATCATCCTCAAATGACTCATACAATTCTTTTAAACTCCAGCGCATAGTTGGCCTCCTTTAGGTTACATAACTCCTCAATGCATTGAATGCTGCGTTTTTAAAACTTTCCGCAGCTCCCCAGTCAAAACGGAACAATCCCTGACCGCCACCCCCGCTGCAAGTGAAAACCCTCGTTTTACCGGTGGTATCATCCAACACGACCGTCAGTGTCAGCCGGTTTCCGGCACGATAGTAATGCTTTTCATAAATAATGACGACGGTCATCTGACCGACCGTACCGGTCATATGCCGGCCGATGCACGTCCCGGTAATACTGCCGTCGATGATATGGCGATCGAGCAGCATTTCCGATTCGTGCATCGAACATCGTACAAAAAATGTATCCATGTCCACCTCATATTTTCTGTTATTAAGCGTACCACAATGACTGTAAAAAGAAAACCCGCCAGGCGGGTTTAGTTGATTTTTGGAAGATCTTTGACGAAAGCAAGAAAATCTTTATACGTTCCTTGATACGTCGGAAGAAAGGATTCTTCACGCTTGATCGCATGATCTTCTATCAGATAGGTCGCAATATTAAGCTTTGAGGCAATCAAATCTTCGACAGTATCATTACCTACCATCAGACATTCGGACGCTGACTTTCCGATTTCACTCAATACTTCCTGATAGAATTTGGGTTGCGGCTTGCAATAATGATTATCCTCAAACGATGTCACATAACTGAAATCCTCGATATTCAATCCAGCCCATTCGATGCGTTTTAAAATGGCTAACCGCGGAAACATCGGATTGGTCGCAATGACCAACTGATACCCCTTTTCTTTTAACATTTTAATTGCTATAAGAATATCTTCGTTTCTGGATACTGATTGACGCACCTCATCAAAATCTGTCTGATAAAAATGGCTGAACCGTGCCTTATATTCGTCTAGCTGCTCATGGACCATCTGTTTCATCGCATCCATGAACACATCCTCATTGGTGCGATGTTCGGTATTGGCAACCATGGCTTTGGTAGCACCCCAAATCAAAGCGATGAAGCTTTGCATATCGTGTTTATCCGTAAAATGCTTCGCCAAAGAGCCAAAGTATACTTTCTCAAATACTTTTATATCCATGGGCAGCAATGTGCCATCTAAATCAAACAATATCGTGTTGATCATATCTTCCCTCACTTACATATGCCCTATTGTACCTTTCTTGAAAGGTTTGGTCAAATAAAAACACAGGGTAT
>JANJWY010000211.1 GCA_024709285.1 Erysipelotrichaceae bacterium | reverse complement strand
TTCGCAAATTCCAATACTTTGATCCGTCGGATCAGTTCTTCTGTTTTCCCCGCAAACATACATCCGGCAATGACTTCCAGATAGCCCGGGCGATACTGATGATACATCATGCGCTTTCACCTCGTTACCATTTTAACCGATTTTAAGCAAAAAAATAAGGGTTGCGACCCTTATTTAATTCCGTATTTTTTATTAAACTTTTCAACGCGTCCGGCTGCTTGCGCAAAACGTTGTTTACCTGTATAAAAAGGATGGCAATTGGAACATGTGTCGACACGAATTTCTTTTCTGATCGAACCGCTCTCGAATTGATTACCGCAGGATGTGCAAGTAACCATCACTTTGTTATATACGGGATGAATGCCTTGTTTCATAGTTCATCTCTCCTTCCGCCTTGAATGAACGTCATTCAAAGTAAGTGCATTAGTAGTTTATCACATGCCTAATGAGATTGCAATAAGCAACATTTATACATCCACGATATTGAACCCCGCCGCCTTTTTCAAGCGATTCATCAGAGCCAAACCCATCTCATCTTCCGCAAATGCCTCCGCAAATATCATATCCACACCGATCGAATCAAACTCTCGCAACACCGCAAATAAATTCGATGCTCCTTGGTCCAGACGATGGACACTGCCAATGGAAATCACATGAGCGCCTTGATACTCGGACTTGGTTTCATCGCTGCACAACACACCGATGAACGAATCATTTCCCTTAATTTTGCCTTTAATATAAGACAGGATGTTTTCTTTACTCCCACGTACGATTTGTAACGGTGCATTTGGGGCATAGTGAGTATATTTCATGCCGGGAGAACGGGGTTTATCCACTACACCGTTGATCATGTTATCCAACATGACGCCATCTTTCCCCAACACTTCTTGTAATTGCTCTAAAGTAACTCCGCCCGGTCGTAAAATCACGGCCATCGGCGAAGAAATATCCAACACTGTCGATTCCACACCAATCCGACTGCGATCGGCACTGATGATCATATCCACTCGGCCATTCATGTCTTGAATTACATGTTCTGCCATGGTCGGACTCGGTTTTCCCGAAACGTTCGCACTCGGTGCGGCGATGGGCACATTGGCCAGTTCAATCAGTTTCAAAGCGATCGGATGATCCGGCATACGAATGGCCACCGTATCTAAATGCGCACAGACTTCTACTGGGACTTTGTTGGAACGTTTAAAAACGAGAGTCAGCGGACCTGGCCAGAAAGTCTCAATTAACTTCTTTGCCCGCAAGTCCAACGGATCTTTTAATAAATCTTCCATCATCTCAACCGAACACACATGAACGATCAGCGGATTATCCGATGGACGGCCTTTCGCAAGAAATATCTTCTTCACGGCTGTTGAGGATAGGGCATTTGCGCCTAATCCATACACCGTTTCCGTGGGTAAAACGACGGTTCCTAAGTTTACAATGATCGTAGCCGCCCTCATTAATTTCTCAATATCGATATTTTGCTCGTTCAACTCAACGATTTCCGTATTCATAACATCACTCACTTCCGACATGTACTACAATATCATATCAACACAAACTTTTCATCCGATATTTCCCAAAGAGACGCGATTCAGAAACTTTAAGGCAATTGATTTCAGTCGAACCAAGGTCTCTTTCGATGTAATGCTCTTATCTTTCCATAAATAGTTCGGAAAGAAGCGGTTGATATGCAACGGTATATCAGGATCGATATCCGACAGCCACTTCGCCATTTGTTCCATTTCTTCATCAGAATCATTTTCACCCTCGATAGCCAGAAACGTGACTTCCACATGCGCAACTTTCGAAGTAATCATGATCGTACGTTTCACCGACTCAAAATCTCCGCTGATCTTATCATAGAATGTCTGACTGAACCCTTTTAAATCGATATTATACGCATCGATGAATGGCAAGAGCCTTCTCAGTGGTGCTTCCTCGATGGTCCCATTGGTCACCAACACATTAACCATACCCGAATTTCTGATTTCTTTTGAACAATCCAAAACATACTCAAAGTTTATTAACGGCTCGTTATATGTGTATGCAAGACCGATGTTCCCGTCTTTTTTTAAAGATTTGGCTAAATTCACGGCATCGCTGACCGACAGATGACGTGTAAATGTTTTTTCATCAGCCATGGATATCGAGTGGTTCTGACAAAATGGACAGCGCAGATTACACCCGAATCCGCCGAGCGAAAGAATCATGCTTCCCGGATGAAAGTACTTTAATGGTTTCTTCTCAATCGGATCCAAAGCAATCGAAGTCACTCGGTCATAGTTTAATGGAATGATAACTCCTTTGCTGTTTCTTCTTCCTCGACAAAATCCTACCTGTCCTTCCTCAAGTTGACATCGGTGAAAACACAGGTCGCATTCAGTCATGATGTCTGACTACCTCAAATCTATACAATTCGACTTGCTCATCCACATCGATGCCTGCCTTACGTTTAGCGATAAGAACCTGCTGGTCAACTGAATCAATGCCCTCCAAATCAGGCAACAATAATCCTCGTCTTGACCCCTCAACCACAATGACCCCATAACGTTTGACATCCAACTCACTCATGTTCGAAATTTTCTGAGGCTCGCTCAGAATATCGACGGAAATATCCAAATCATTAAGTTCAGAAACTGAAACCGGATAAAACCGCGGATCTCTTGCACATGCCGCAACCGCGTTGTACATAATTTCAAAACCAAGATTTTTACGAACCGGCTCAATCGTTCCGATGCAACCACGCAAGCGTCCTTGTTTATGGATGGACACAAACACACCCGAAGAAGGCTGATGAACCGACACATGATCCCCGATGTCCTCCATCTTCAGCATTTCTCTTTTCTTGACAAAGTGCTCAATAGTTTTGCGTGCCAGATCCACATACGGATCCTTCTGCTTCAATGTAAATGAAGCCACCGCATAACCGACCCCAAAAGGCCCTTCATACGAAAGAAGACGGGAATCAACCGTTTTCCCTTCCAGAACACCAGATAATACAAACAACCCCCTCAAACCACATTCACCCGCTTTCTCACAAAGCGAATCATCCAACTTGTCCAAAATCTCAAAATCACCTGAAGAAAGTATTTCGGTAATCTTCCTATCGAAAATCGCTCCTTCTTTGATATAACCATAGGGACCGTCATGTTTTAACCGATGTGACAAATCACCGCTGGCAATGAATACGGTCTTCTTCCCCGATAGTTCACTTACCCTAAAAATATCCCGACCCAACTGCTTATGTGCTTCTTTCGACAGCGTAGAAATGCCCAAAATGAGCCAGCGGTAAGTGCCTTGTTGATGGATAAACTCAAAGGGGACCAACACCCCATGGTCAACACCCAGATCATCACTGTCATACAATCGTACATATGGATTTACTTTGCGAAGTTCACTGGCAAACTCCTTATCAATAGCAAATTCATGACTGATTTCCGGATGGTCAAAACGCGAGAAATCACCTCTCGCCTTGTCACATGAGCCCACGAAAAAACCATCTCTTAAATAAGGAGCGTGGGGCGAGCTGATGATAATGGTGTCCGGTTGGATATCCGCAATGATTTTGGATATCTGATGATAAGCGTCGATGGTGGATTGGATGTTTCTTTCTTCTCCCCGACCGATTTTCTCAATGGCAATCGGTGGATGGGGGAGTGCAAAGGCAGCGAGCATACTCATAAGCATCCCTCCGAATTCACCTATATTATACCCTCAAAACCAAAAAAAAGATGCACTCA
>JANJWY010000164.1 GCA_024709285.1 Erysipelotrichaceae bacterium | reverse complement strand
CAATGCTTCATCCACATTGATGGCGTCGACTAATACTTTTTTAATTTCTTCAAACATGTACATACCTCCAAATGCTCGTTTAAGCATATGGGCAAGTATAACCACTTTGAATATCAAAGTAAATAATGTTTCTGTGAAATTACTGTGAAAACCTGCTTTATCAACATGTGTAATCGCTTTCATCTTGCTTTTGTCTGAATTCTTTGAAATTTCACGATTTTTATTGTAAACTTGAGTCGTAAACCAGGTTTACAATGAGTTGAGGAATCATGTTAAAAGAAAAAATCAAGTCAGCGCTGATCGAAGCGAAAAACACCTTTGTGTCGGGTGAAACATTGGCAAAAGTGCTCAATGTCTCGCGGACAACGGTGAATAAAGCAATCAATCAGTTGCGCAAACAAGGGGTGGACATTGAATCTCATCCCAAAGTCGGCTATCGGATCAATAACAGTGATGTCTTGGGTGAAAGTTACATCCGGAAGAATATCACATCTTTTTATCATACCGTGAAAGTCAAGGAAATCACGGAATCGACCAACGATGATCTGAAAGCCATTCAACATTCCATTAAAGAAGGATATGTAATGATTGCGGATGAACAAACCAAAGGTAAAGGTCGTAACGGACGCAGTTTTCATTCCGAAAAAGGCAAAGGCATTTATTTGTCACTGTTTTTGACACCTCATCTGCCCATCGATCAAGCACTTAAAATTACTACGGCAACCGCGGTGGCATGTGCTGAGGCCATTGAATTGACCTTCAGTGTCAAACCGGGAATCAAGTGGGTCAACGATCTGATGATTGAACAAAAGAAGATTGGCGGCATTCTCTGTGAAGCCGGTGTAGATATTCATTCGGGTACCATTGAGACAATGGTCGTCGGGTTAGGGCTTAATGTTTTCAGTCATGAGTTTGATGAATCACTTTCACAAATCGCAGGTAGCATCGAGGATTTTTCTTCGCGTAAAAATTCGCGCAACGAACTGATCATTGCCTTTTTAAACCGGTTTGACTATTGGTATAAAAACCTTAATCACCCTTATCTGATCAAACGGTATAAACAATACAGCAATATCTTGCATGTGCCTGTGACTGTAACCGTGAATAACGAAAGTTATCTGGCAGTCATAAAGGATATCGATGAAAACGGTGCGTGTATCGCGGTGAAAAGTGATGGCACTACGGTCACGCTTAACAGCGGTGAAGTGACCATACGACGAAATTATCAATATACTATTTAGGAGATCAATAATCTCCTTTTTTATTGAATATTACGAGATTCAGGAATAAAATGAGATTAGGATGTAGCAGGTGATATTGAGGGTATAACCCACGAGGTGAATCATGAAAAAATTTCGCTTGATCAATATCTGGGCTATCGTTTTGGCTTGTGTTTTGTTAGCCCCGATACCTGTACAGGCAGTACCGACGCAATCGCGTTCGGTCATCGTCGTCTTTAAACATTCCATCGATCATTCTTTGATTCGCGGATTGAATGCCAATGTAGAAAAATCATATAAAAACTTCCCAATCGTCAAGATGACATTGCCTGAGCAAGCTATTTTAGCACTGGCAAAAAACCCTAATGTCAAATCCATTGAATCTGAGGTAATTTTTACAATCAATGAAGATACCATCGAATGGGGCATCGCAAAAGTTGAAGCTCCCAAAGCCTGGGCACAGGGTTATACCGGTGCTGGGGTAAAAGTCGGCATTATCGATACCGGCATTGCCCAACATGATGACTTAGTCATTGCGGGTGGTGCAAACTTTGTGGATACGGCGAGCAGTTACTATGATGACAATGGTCATGGAACTCATGTAGCCGGAACCGTTGCAGCACTGGACAATGGCATCGGTGTCATCGGAGTTGCACCCGGTGCCCAACTGTACGCCATCAAAGTGCTTAACAGTTCAGGCAGCGGTACTCTTTCAGACATTATCGAAGGAATCGATTTTGCGATCAGTGAACAACTGGACATCATCAATATGAGTCTGGGAACATCGACAGATTCCCCTGCACTTCACACAGCAGTCGACACTGCTTATAGTTCAGGTATTTTAGTGGTTGCTTCTGCTGGTAACAGCGGTAAGCGGGTGATTACGGTAGATAATGTCGGATATCCGGCAAAATATGACTCGGCCATCGCCGTTGCGGCAACCGATGTCAACAACTTGCGGGCAAGCTTCTCTTCAACCGGTCCGGCCGTGGAAGTAGCTGCTCCCGGGGTCTATGTTCGCAGCACGTATCTGAATAACAGTTATGCTACGATGAGTGGTACTTCGATGGCCGCTCCTCATGTCAGCGGCCATCTGGCACTGATGATTCAATCTTTTTTGACCAATGTTCAGCCTCCGGTGACCAAGGAAACATTTACTTCTGTTGTGACCAATAAGAGTTTGTATACGGTTGGTGAAAAAATCTTGATCACGGTTACGGTCGTGGATGAATATGATATGCCGGTTGAAGGTGCCAATGTCAAGATTACGATTACTCCGCCCATTGGCAAAACAAAAGTTACGACCGCGAACCTGATCACGGACAGTAATGGAATTGCGGTCTACACCTATTCGACCAACAAAGTATCGACCAAAGGTGTGTATACCGTTAAAGCAGAAACGACCTTGCTCAACTACACATCAAGCGCAGCATCCGTAACGTTCATATTAAACTGATTAACTCCCGCCAAGGGAGTTTTTCTTTGTGTTATACTATTTCC
>JANJWY010000044.1 GCA_024709285.1 Erysipelotrichaceae bacterium | reverse complement strand
GATTGCTATCGGCGGATATAATACCTTGGCTCTGTTTATCAGTATGGCCATCATGCTCATCATCGGACTGGCATCAAAGAAGTGGAAATGGCTGGAAGAATTTGCGTTGCCGGTTTCCATTTTATCAACCTTGGGCATTTTGTATGTCCTCATCGTGTAAGGAGGCTATATGAGCGAACAAGAGAAATATATTGAAAAACTACATAAAGCGGGTTTGCGCTTTGTTATTGTCGGGGCATTGCTTATGTTATCTGTCCCTTTGGCTATCAGTCTGATTACCGGCGCATGGCCGACAGGAGAACTCATGTTTAAAGGGTTTATGTCCGTGGGTGTCATTTATATTCCTATTGGCATCATCGAATTCTTCAATTATGCGCCGATGCTTGGGGTTGGTGGAACCTATGTTGCGGAAGTGACCGGGAATATCTCCAACATGAAACTTCCGGCCGCGTTAAGCGCAATGAAACAGGCCAACGTCGAGCCTGGTTCAGACGAAGCTGAAATCATTTCGTCATTAGCCATTGCCACATCATCCATCATCACGACCGTCATCATTCTTCTGGGTGTGTTAATATTGGTTCCCTTCCAAGATTTCTTTATCGAACAGCTGCAACCGGTCGCCATCTATATGATACCGGCCATTTTCGGAGCATTAGGCGTCGTGTTTATTGCAAGACACTGGCGATTAACGATCGTTCCTAGCATCGTGATGCTGGCCTTGTTTATGTTTGTGGTCAAGGATGACTCCATTCGTCCGGCCTTAGTCCCCATTGCAAGTATCATCTCCATTGGGTCGGCACGGTATTTCTTTAAGAAAGGGTGGATCAAATAATGTCCGAATCTGCCATAAAACATTTACAGCGGGCGATTCAGTGTAAGACCATCTCATACAAAGATCGCGATCAGATGGACTTCTCTGAGTTTGAAACGTTTATCGAAAACATCCGAACAGATTATCCGACAATATTTTCCTCAGGACAAATCGAGCGTTTTGTCGGTTATTCCCTGCTAATAAAATTACCCGGGAAATCCGATTTGCCTCCCATCGGACTGATGGGACATTTCGATGTCGTACCGGTTCGCGAAGAGAATTGGATAGAACCGCCTTTTAGCGGTGTCATCCGAGATGGATATGTGTATGGACGTGGCACCCTGGATATGAAAGGCCATGTGATTTCTATGCTGGAAGCCGTTGAAACGTTGTTATCCGAAGGATTTGAGTTTGAACGCGATGTCTATCTGATGCTGGGTCACAATGAGGAGACCGGCTCGATCATGCCGGATTCCGGTGCGACCGCCATCCGAGATTATCTGAAACAGCAAGGCATTTTCTTCTCGATGATTGTCGATGAAGGCGGAGCCTTGATCGATGGTAAATCTCTGGGAATAGACGGCACCGTAGCCCTGATCGGCGTAGGCGAAAAAGGGTATTTGGATATAGAACTGACCGCAACCCAGTCCGGCGGCCATGCATCGATGCCTCCGAAGAAAAGTGCGATGGCTCAGGTATTTGAAGCCGCTGTCAACCTGGAGAAAAATAAGTTTCCGGCAGATTTCAATGATGCGACCAATGCGATGTTTGACACACTTGTGCCACACATGAAACAACCGCTAAAATTTCTGTTTTCTAATAAAAAACTGTTCAAACCGATATTGTTGAAAGTTATGACCGGAAAGCCTGACACCGCCGCTGTGCTGAGAACGACCTGTGTCGCAACGATGGCTTCCGGCAGTTTTGCTCCGAATGTTTTGGCTCAGAAAGCGACGGTTGTCTGTAACATCCGCATTATCCCGGGCGAGTCGGTGGAAAGTGTCAGAAACCGGGTTCAGACGATGGTTGGCAGTGATATCGAAGTCAAACTTCACAACGGAACCGAACCGACGGATATCAGTCCAAGCAACATCCGGGAATTTGAAATCATCCAAGAGACAACCAAAGAGCATTATCCTCATTTTAAAGCCATTGCTCCATATCTGATGGTTGCGGCAACAGACAGCCGGGTCTATCACGGAATGGCCAAAGGCGTGTACCGCATCGCTCCATTTGAAATATCGGGAGAAGATATGAAAACGGTTCATGCGGATAATGAGCGGGTCAAAATTGAAAATTATCTCAAGGGCATCGAATTCTTCAAAACGCTCATAAGAAAAGCTTCACGGTCGTGAAGCTTTTTACTGATGTATACACCAGACGTATTCATACGGGCTTAGTTCAAAGGATGGTTCAGACAAGTCGAACTGACGGCCTTGAATCAAATCTTTGTACTTATTGCCATAGAGCACCTGACGTAAATGATAAGTAGTCACAAACTGTGTATGCTCACTGAAGTTAAAAAGGGCAAAAAATGTCTTTTCTTTTACCTGTCTTATCAGACAGAATACATGGGCATTGTTGAGATCCAGGGCATACTGGGATGCCTGACCGTGAAGATATGGCAGATTCTTTCTCAATTCGATCAGCTTTTTGAGATTCTGATATACATCGTGCTCAAAGGTCCCGCATATATCCTTTTTCAATGATCGCTTCCAGTCAAAGATCGGACGATGAACCCAACGACCCTCTGCTGACTTCGCCGGATCTTTTTTATAACTTTGATCGTTTAAAGTCGCAATTTCATCGCCGGAGTATATTAACGGAAATCCTCGATACGTCATAATCACTGCGTGTGCCAGATTAATTCGATCAATGGCTTCTCTTTGACGAAACCGTTCATTTCTTTCAACGGCTCGCTGCAATCCCAATAAACTTGCCAATGTGCCATTGGTACGGGCATCTTGAGTCAGAGGATTGTATTGGTAGTGCTCCCCTTTGGAAAATGATCCTTCAAACTCTCCTCCATAAAATTTAATCAGAAATTGTTTGTGTTGAAACGGATCAAAGCCGAATTGGCGGATGGCATCTTCATTGAACCCCCATCCGATATCGTCGTGACATCGGACATAGTTCATCCATGTACCTTTCCGTGGTATCAAAAACCGATTGGTATCAATGGTCAACAGCCGAACATCCCGGCTGGCAAACGAATGATATATATCAACCATTAAATTGGCATTATACATGATCTCGCATTCCGGTTGATGATCGCTGCCAAAATATTTGACGATTTCATCCGGTTCTACGATGGCCTCTCCTAAAAGTGCCAGTGATGGACATACATCTTCCTTGATCAAGTAGTACATGCGCATCAAATCATGAATCGGATCGAGATTCCGACAGGTCGTATCCACTTGTTTCCACATAAACGGAATGGCATCCAAGCGGATCATATTGACTCCAAGATTGGCAAGGTAAAGCATATTGTCAATCATTCCATTAAAAACCTGAGGATTTGCAAAGTTTAAATCCCATTGAAAATCACTGAACGATGTAAACACGTACTTCTTAATCTCAGGATAATAAGTAAAATTTCCAGGGCATTTATCCGGAAGCACTTGTGGGACAGTCCGATTGAATCGATTGGGCATTTCATCGGTATCATACATGATAAACATTTCTTGCATCCCCACATCACCTTCAAGTGCCGCTTTTGCCCAAGCGTGTTCCTTAGCGACATGATTGACCACATAGTCAATACAGATGAAAATATCATTCTTGCGAAAGATGTCCAGCAGTTTGATGAAGTCCGGCATATCGCCCAAACGAGCATCAATCTGACGGTAGTCCTCAACAGCATATCCCCCGTCATTCTCACCTTCACGCGGTTTCAGCAGTGGCATCAAGTGGAGATATGTAATACCCAAATCTTTGAAATAATCGACCTTCTTAGCCAATTTCTTTAAGCTGCCTGCAAAAAGATCGACATACAGCGTCATTCCAACCATTTTCTGATTGAAATACCAGTCCGTATTTGTGTTGTCCATTTCCTTCAAATCGGTTTTCCGCATGACATAGGCATGATCCATCATTTCAAACAGCTGTGCCAATGCCAACTCAGCTTGCGGGCTCACACCGTATATCTTATGGTAGAGCGATGCGATTTGCTTGCGGTTTTTCATCAAATATCACCAAACATTTCCTCGATTTTTTCATAGGTTGCCAATGAACCGATGGCTCCGCGAATCGTTGTCGCATGGGCTCCGCAGGCATTGGCAAAACGGCAAAATGACAATAGTTCAGCATCGCTGAGTTCTTCGATTTTCTTACCGGATTCCATAAATTTTGCTAAAAAGCCGCCCAAGAAACCATCGCCTGCTCCGGTAGCGTCTATCGCCTTGACGGAAAACGGCAATACTTTAACTAATTTTTTATTGAAGTAATATGCACATCCCTGCGCACCAAATGTAACTAAGATCAGTTTACAGTCAAACTCGCTGACTAAAATCTCACAGCCTTTTTCTACATTGTGTTCATCGGTAATGAAGAATAGTTCTTCTTCACTCACCTTCACGATATCCGCAAAGTACAACCCTTTTTTGATCTGTGTCTTTGCATCCATTAAATCTTTCCACAGAAGTTCGCGAAGGTTTGGGTCGTAAGAGATGATTTTACCTTGATTCTTAGCATAATCCAACAAGTCAAAACTGGTACTGCGACTGGGCTCATCACTCATACTGACACTTCCGATATGGAATATATCAGCTTCGTTGATTTTCTCAAGAAACTTGGCGTTGGGTGTGATCATCACATCTGCACCTTCCTTGCGATAAAAACTGAACGAGCGCTCTCCACCCTCAGTAAGGCTGACAATGGCTAAGGTCGTCAGATAGTCCTTGTTAAAAAGCAATGCATCGATATCAACACGTTTTTCCTTAAGCACACCGGCAAGGAAGTGACCAAAGTGATCATCACCGACCTGACCGATGAAACTGGCTTTCTGACCTAGATTTTGTAAAGCAACAGCAACATTCGCTGGGGCACCCCCCGGATTAAATTCGTATACCGGAAATCCTTTTTCAGACGTTCCGTTAGGCGTAACATCAATGAGTAATTCACCAAAAGCACAGACTTTCATGTTATTTCACCGATCCTTCCACCATACCTTTAATGATATGTTTTTGGGCTGAGATAAAGAAGAATACGACCGGAATCAAGGCCATCAAGATCGCCGTCATTAATAAATCATACGATGTGACAAATGCACCGGCGAAGTTATTTACTGCCAACGGAATCGTCTGAACCGGGGTTCCCTTACCTAATACCAGCATGGGAAGCAGAAAGTCATTCCAAATCCAAATGCCATTTAAGATAAGAATCGTAACATAAATCGGTTTCAGAATGGGGAGCACGATTAGGAAAAATGTCTTAAACTTACTGCACCCATCGATATAGGCGGCTTCCTCAATATCGATCGGAATTGATTTCATAAATCCATGGAACATGAAAATAGAAAGCGAACTGCCAAACCCCATGTAGGCGATGATGATACCAAAATAACTGCGCAACATCGGTACACCAATCCATCCTTGGACCATGCCAAACCATTTGACCAATGGAAACATGACTACTTGAAACGGAATGACCATAGCGGCCACAAACATCATGAAAATCGCAGTAGATACTTTCGTTTTGGTTCGTACCAAGACCCATGCGGCCATGGCGGATGATATGGTAATACCAGCCAATGAGAAAAATGTGACGATAACGGAATTTACCAATGCCTGACTGTAGCGAATGTTGGGGTTATTCCAGATGTTTGCTGCATTGCTGAGTAAGTTCATCCAGTTTTGCGGTGCACTGAGTGGAGAAGCGATGATTTCATTGTTTCCCTTAGCAGCATTAAACAGAACTAAGACCAGAGGGACCATAAAGAAGGCAACTAGGGTAATCGCGAAGATTTCCATGATGTTGCGCATGATTTTGTTGTTCATTACAGTTCGACCTCCTTCTTCTTAGAGAAATATACTTGCAATAATGAAAATACGACCAATACGACAAAGAATACGATGGCCTTCGCTTGAGCCATGGCCGTATTTCTTAATATTAAGGAAGTGTTGGAGATATTCATGGCCAACAGTTCCGTACCATTGATGGCTCTTCCCATAAACATCGTTGACGGACCTACACCGGTCAATGAAGTATTGACGTCAAACTGCTTAAACGAGTTGACTAATGTTAAAAACAAGGTAACAGTGAACGCCGGCCGGACCATCGGAATGGTAATCGCTTTGAATCGCTGCCACGGAGTTGCGCCATCGACCTGTGCGGCTTCAATTAAATCACGCGGAACATTTTGCAGTGCTGCCACGTAAATCATCATGATATAACCGGCATATTGCCAGGTACTGACAATGACCAATGCAAGGAGAGCGGTCCTTGAGTTGGCTAACATGAGGTTTTCAGTCAGATAGGTAATCCCCCATGAACCAGCCACAAACGGTACGAAGCGGTTAAATATAAACTGCCAGATATAACCCAAGATAATTCCCCCGATGACATTGGGCAAGAAGAATCCGGCACGGTAGATATTGCGGAATTTAATGTTTGAGGTGACAAGCAAAGCAAGACCAAAGGCGACCACATTCACCAAAACTATATTAAGCAGTGTATAGATGGAGGTGATGATCGTTGAATATAAGAAGGTCGTGTCTTTGAATGCATCTGCATAATTTTTCAAACCTACAAAGTTGAGTGTTATTTGGGCGGTCGCAGACCAATCCGTAAATGAGTAGTAAAAGCCGATGACAAACGGAATGATTTGAACCATGAAGAATGAGATGAGTGCCGGTGCTAAAAACAGCCAGAAAACTATTTTTTGCATTCGTTTATCTTTATCCATTGTATACCCCCTTCTTTAAAGAAAAAGTCAGGGCGGGCTTAACCCCACCCTGACTTACAGAATCTCAATTATTTAGCGTTGTCTTTAAATGCTTGTGTAATCAATTCTTTGAATTGTTCAACGGTAATCGCTTCGCTGGCCAACTGATTGTAAATCGGACCCAACTTATTATCGCGGAATTCACCGGAGAAGTTGTATTGATTCCAGGAATAGATCTTACCTGCTTTAGCCCATGTCAACACGGATTTCGACAGTTTACCCGTCGGTTCGATGGTGACGTTTTTGAAGGCAGGAATCATACCGGCTTTGTTGACCATATAGTCTTGACCGATTTGATTGTAAACCATAAATTCTAAGAAGTCTTTGGCAGCTTCAGCATTCTTAGAATCTTTATTAACAATGTACCACGCCGGTGCACTTACGAAGATACCGTCTGTAGCTGTTTTTGAAGATCCGTGAGGAGCGAATGCCATATCGAATGTTGCATCCTTCAGGTTTCCGTCAACCCAGTTTCCTTGATGTAAGAATACAGCTTTCTGATTCAAGAATGCACCGACTTGGGAATCATAGTTTCCTGTTGTCAATACGGTTTTGTCAGCATATTTGAAGAGTAAGTTGACCCAGTCAGCATATTCTCCTAAACGGGCAGCATCCACGTTGCCTGCCAATAAAGCATTGGTAACGCTTAAGTCACCGTATGGTAAGCCATTGGACAATAAACTGTTGAAATTATGATGTCCGGTAACCCAGTACATGCCCGGACCGGCAGCCATGGAAACTACAGAGTCAATGCCCAATTCAACTTTCATCGCTTCCAGTTTTTCAAATGCGGCTAAGTAAGCATCATAGTTGTTTAATGTAGCCGGATCGATGTCAGCAGCTTCAAGCAAGTCAGCATTATAAGCCATGCCCCAACCTTCGACATTGACCGGGAAGCCTACGACTTTTCCGCCAACTTTGAAGGCAACATCAGTATCAGCAACCCACTTTTCAGCGGACAGATCAGAGATGACAGCTGCCCATTCGTTGTAAGCTTCGATACCGTCGATGGTGAAGATTTCCGGAAGATTACCGGATGCATAGTCGGATCTGAGCATGTCGCCCAAAGAACAGCTGGAACCACCGCAAGACACAACATTGACCTTTACGCCGGTTTCTGCTTCATAAGCAGCCGCAAATGCTTGCAGTTGACCGTCGATTTCCGGTTTGTTTTGTTTGAATGTGATTTCTATTTGTTCTTCTTTTGGAGTACATGCAGCCAAAGAGAAAGCAACTAATAAAATAGAGATTAAAATGAGAATTTTTTTCATAAGTCCCTCCTGTACGTTCTTATGTATCTTAATTGTAAATGTAAGCGATTCCATAAGTCAAAATCTTTAGAATGTAATCGATTACATCGCCCGTTTTTATGGTATTATATGAGAAATGAGGGGGCTTTTTATGAGTACAATCGAACAAGTAGCATTATTAGCAAAAGTCAGTGTCGCCACGGTGTCGAGAGTGGTCAATAATTCGGCCTATGTCAGCGAAACGACACGGGATCGAGTCGAACAGGCGATCAAAAAACTGAACTACCAACCCAATGCTTTGGGTAAATTATTGAGAAAAGAGACTACTTCGATGGTTTTAGTCCTTTTGCATAGCGTGGATAACCCATTTTTTGCAACAATTGTGCAAGGAATCGAGAAAGTTGCCCATGAAAACGATTACAACGTGCTCATATGCAACACTTATGGTGATACGGAGCGTGAGCAGCACTACCTGAAAATGCTCAGAAATCATCTGGTCGATGGTGTCGTATTCATCTCAAATACATGTACTTCTGATGAAGTAAATTATCTCAATGCGACTTTTCCGGTCGTTCAGGTCGTTGAATATCTGACGGATATTGATGCTGCGCATTACAGTATTGACTTTTATCAGGCAGGACGGGATTTGATGGATATTCTGTATAAAAACGGCCATCGATCCATCGGTTTTATCCATACCGGATCAACTGAAATCGTTTCATCGAAGGAGAAGTTTCGGGCGTATAAAGATTATATGAAAGAACGCCGATTGCCATTGATAACCAACTATCCGGATGAATGTCTGTTTGGTTATGCCAATGCAAAAAAGATTGCCGGAGATTTGTTAGACAAACATCCTAAGACGACGGCTTTCTTTGCTACTTCAGACTTATTGGCCTGCGGAGTCATTGATGAACTGAATTGCAGAGGTAAATCGGTCCCGAAGGATGCGATGGTGGTGGGATTTGACAATACCAGTTATGCCTATGTCGGGAAACCGAATATCACCAGTGTAGAGCTCAACAGTTTCCAGCTTGGTGCCATGGCCATGGAGTATCTGATGTCCAAGATCAAAAACAAGCCGGTGGCTCATAATAACAAGTGTCTGATTCCCTATCAAATCATTGAAAGAGAATCGACAAAGAAAGGACAGTAGATTGCTACTGTCCTTTTTCTAGTTTATATTTCAAAAGACCATTCTCTTCATAAACAATCCCCTTAATAAATAGATGCTCTATGACATTTTCAATTTCCTTTGGCTTTTTATCTTTAAGCTGTGCAGTAATGTGAGTGGTCAATGTTTTTCGCTTTTTAGGCGAAGATCTTGTCCCGATCTTTTTTAGATTTTCAAGCACCTTACTTAGTGCTGCATCGTCCACTTTATTCAGTATTAGCGCATCACCTGTAGAATTCTTATTTGATTTTAACTGTTGAAAACTAACAATTCTTTTTGCATCTACCCCCGATTTTTTAAGGTGATTGATTAGTGGATCAAACCCGGTATCTTTAGAGTAAATGATAAATGATTTCCCTTTGTCTAACGTAGCATCTCTACCTAGATAATAAACAATAAAGAAATCCAAAGCGTTTCTTCCCTTACCACTGACCTGAATCCATTCAACCATTTCCCCAAATGGTTGGGTTTTCGTTACCAAGTCTACAGGGATTTTAGTTTGATCATTTCCCAGAATAATTTTGACTTTCGTAGTTTTCTTAATTACATCAACCTTAACATCCTGCACATTCTCATAATCAATATACAAGTACTCTTCCACATTCATAGTTAGCTCCCCACAGTGTTCCCACTTGATTATGAATTATTTGTTTCTACATGTTTTCTAATTTGATTTTACACCAACAGGTACATCATAACAACACCCAATCAAAAAGGCACTTGCGTGCCTTATTTTTATGCTGCGGTCCAACCGCCGTCAATAGTGATTGTTGTACCTGTAATCATGGAAGCAGAATCCGAACATAAGAACTTCACAGTTTCAGCGATATCATCGGCATCAATCAGCTTTTTGATCGACGCTTTTGCCAACATGATTTTTGAAATGACTTCATCCTCACCAATACCATGCATCTCTGCCTGTCTGGCGATTTGCTTATCCACCAAAGGAGTCTTCACATAGGCCGGGCAGATCGAATTGACCGTTATACCAAAAGGACCGCCCTCCAAGGCTGATGCCTTCGTTAATCCGGTAAGACCGTGCTTCGCGGTGATATAGGCTGATTTAAATTCTGAAGCCACAAGACCATGGATAGAGTTAATATGTATGATTCTTCCCCAGTTTTGAGCTTTCATGGTTGGCCAGCAATATTTTGATAAAAGGAAAGGAGCTGTTACCATGACTTTCATCATATAGTCCCACATATCTTCTGAGAAGTCTTCTATGGGGGATATATGTTGAAGTCCCGCAACATTGATCAAAATATCCACTTTGCCAAATTTCTGAAAAGTAAAGTCAACTACATTCTTGCAATCTTTACGTTGTGCTAAATCCGCAACAACATATGGGGATTGATGGCGAAGCGCTTGCTCTTTCAGCAACTCTTCGTTGACGTCAATCATGACGACTTTGCACTGTTCTTCTACCAGGCTTTTGCAGATAGCTAAACCAATTCCGCTAGCCGCACCGGTTACAATGCAAACTTTATCTTTCAACATCATCATACCTCCCTATGTAGTTTTTATTGCTACATAATCGCATGACCTATGACTGTATTGTAAAAGAAATAACTAAATAGTCAAGCAATGAATATAGAAAATAAATTCTAGTACTTAAAGAAGCCCAAACCTGTCTTACGTCCCAACAGATTGGCACGTACCATCTTCTTCAATAACGGATGTGGCTTATACTTCTCACCCAACTCCGCAAACAATGTATCCATGATGGCCAGACAGACATCCAATCCGATAAGATCCGCTAAGGCCAAAGGACCTAAAGGATGATTTGCGCCTAATTTCATCGCAGTATCAATATCCTCTGCACTGGCTACACCTTCACTCAGACAGCCAATGGCTTCATTGATCATTGGAATCAAAATACGATTGACCACAAATCCCGGCGCTTCATTGACGATGACCGGTGATTTGCCCACCGACACAGCGACATCACGAACGGCTTCCAATACCCCTTGAGCTGTTAACTGACCGGAAATGACTTCAACCAAGCCCATCAGAGGAACCGGATTAAAAAAGTGCATACCAATGACCTGAGACGGACGTTTTGTTGCCATGGCCAACTCTGTGATCGACAGGCTAGAAGTATTGGTCGCAAGAATCGCTTCCGGCTTACACATATCATCCAACTCTTTAAAAATACTTTTCTTAACAGCCACATTTTCCGTAGCTGCCTCAATAATCAAATCACAGTGAGCAATTCCGCGAATATC